>JAGBFZ010000038.1 GCA_018110855.1 Oscillospiraceae bacterium | reverse complement strand
TCGACTACGAGCAGCATGAGTGTGACGGAGTTCATCTTACAAACGAGGAATGATTTTTTATGATAACTCTGAAAAGAGCTGATTTTGAAAAAATATTAAAACACGCCGAAAGCGTTCTTCCCGAGGAAGCCTGCGGGCTTATCGCAGGGGAGATAACGGACAGCGGCAAGGTGATAAAAAAGGTCTATATCCTTACCAATACCGACCATTCAAACGAGCATTTCTCCCTTGACCCCAAGGAGCAGCTTGCGGCGGTGAAGGATATGCGGGCAAACGGGCTGACACCGCTTGGAAACTGGCATTCTCACCCCGAATCTCCCTCACGTCCCTCCGAGGAGGACAAGCGCCTTGCTTATGACAGCAAGGCAAGCTATCTTATCCTTTCGCTTATGGACAGGGAAAAGCCCGTTCTGAACTCATTCAAGATAAGCGGTGATACCGCAGAAAATGAAGGACTTACAATTGATGAAGATCTATGATACCATTATAATCGGCAGCGGAGCTGCGGGACTTTCCGCAGCCATATATGCAAGCCGTGCAGCCCTTGAATATATAGTTATCGAGAAAAATTACATGGGTACGGGGCAGATCGCAGAAAGCGAGCGGGTGGATAATTACCCCGGGCTTTACGGCGAAAACGGCTTTGAGCTGGGGGAGAAATTCCGCAGTCATGCCGAAGCTCTCGGCACTTCATTCATTGAGGGCGAGGTCA
This sequence comes from Oscillospiraceae bacterium, assembly GCA_018110855.1. GTDB lineage: Bacteria > Bacillota > Clostridia > Oscillospirales > Ruminococcaceae > Huintestinicola. The sequence goes on along the minus strand of JAGBFZ010000038.1, from coordinate 24,652 downwards.
CTGAGATCGTTCCCGATAATGGGTTATACAGGATCTCTCTTGAGGACGGCAGCTCTTATATGACCAAAACCGTTATATATGCTGCGGGGGCTTCTCACAGAAAGCTCGGTATCAAGGGCGAGGCTGAATTTGCGGGAAAGGGAGTTTCCTACTGCGCTGTATGCGACGGGGCATTTTACAAAAACAAGACCGCCGCTGTTATCGGCGGTGGAGATACTGCTTTGGGTGAAGCGATTTTTCTCTCGAAGATAGCCGAAAAGGTCTATCTTATCCACCGAAGAGACGCTTTCAGAGGAAACAAGACTCTTTCAAAGCAGATCATGGAGACGGAAAATATCGAGATAATTTATAATGCCGTTCCTGTGGAGATTTCGGGTGAAAAGAGAGTTGAGAATCTGCGGATATCGCAGAACGGCGAGGAACGTGTTATTCCCGTAAACGGCGTTTTTGCGGCGATCGGAAATGCTCCCGACAGCGCTCTTCTTGATGGTATTGCGGAGCTTGACGGGAATGGCTATGTTATTGCGGGTGAGGACTGTATTACCTCCGCAAAGGGAATATTCGCTGCGGGTGATGTCCGAACAAAGCCTTTGAGACAGGTGGTAACGGCTGCGGCGGACGGCGCAAACAGTGTTTATTCCGCTGAAAAATATCTTAGCGAAAAGGGTGAGTGATCCCGTGAAAACAGAAAAGATAAAGACCGATCTGCTTATCATTGGCGGTGGTGCGGCAGGCTGCTATGCGGCTCTGACTGCTGCGGAAAATTCGGAGCTGAATATTCTTATCTGCGAAAAGGCGCATATCAAGCGCAGCGGCTGTCTTGCGGCTGGTGTGAATGCGCTGAATGCATACATCACCGAGGGAAGAACTCCGCAGGATTATGTTGATTACGCAAAAAAGGACGCAGACGGCATTGTCCGTGACGATCTGCTCATTACCATGTCCGAGCGGCTCAACAAGGTCACAGAAAGGCTTGAGGAGCTGGGACTCGTCATTTTAAAGGACGAGAACGGAAAATATGCTGCAAGAGGAAACAGAAACATCAAGATAAACGGTGAGAATATCAAGCCCATTCTTGCGGCAGCTGTTGAAAAGCTGCCGAATGTTACTGTCCTGAACCGTGTGAACGTTACGGATATTTCCGTTTCGGACAACAGGATAAAGGGTGCTTTTGCCATCGGTATCGAGAATGACACATTTTATTCCATTGAAGCAAATGTGGTGATAATTGCCACAGGCGGTGCGGCGGGACTTTACAAGCCCAATAATCCCGGCGCTTCACGGCATAAAATGTGGTATCCTCCCTTTAACACGGGTGCGGGCTATGCCATGGGCATACGTCACGGTGCGGAGATGACCACCTTTGAAATGCGTTTTATCGCTCTTCGCTGCAAGGACACTATTGCTCCCACGGGAACTCTTGCGCAGGGTGCGGGAGCAAAGCAAATAAATTCTCAGGGTGAAATATACGAGACAAAATACGGTCTTACCACCTCCGAAAGAGTTTACGGCACTGTTATGGAAAACCTTGAGGGCAGGGGACCCTGTTATCTGAAAACCGAGGGCATCTCTCCCGAAACGGAGGATTCCTTACTCAAAGCCTATCTGAACATGGCTCCCTCTCAGACCCTTAAATGGGTGGAGAGCGGCAGGAAGATATCCGAGCAGAATGTGGAGATAGAAGGCACTGAACCGTACATAGTCGGCGGTCACACCGCAAGCGGTTACTGGGTGGATACTAACCGTGCCACCACCATTAAGGGCTTATATGCTGCGGGAGATGTTTCGGGAGGCTGTCCTCAGAAATATGTTACGGGCGCTCTTGCAGAGGGAGAGATAGCAGCGCTTGCGGCGGTAAGGTTTATTTCGGAAAATGCTCCTGCCAATATTGGAGAAGCTGAGATAAATTCGCATATTGCCGAGATAGAGAGATTTACGGGCGAGGATAACTCCTTTTATTCCACAGAGCAGCTTGAGGAAGCTATGCAGACAGTCATGGATTCCTATGCAGGAGGAATTAAGACAAATTATCGCTTTAACGCAAGTCAGCTTGATATTGCCGACAGGCGGATAACAGAGCTTGAAGTTCTGTCCGAAAAGCTTCATGCCGATGATTTTCAGGAGCTTATGTATATTTATGAGCTGCGGGAGCGGCTTACAGTATGCAGGAGCGTTATCGCACATTTACGGGCAAGGCATGAAACACGCTAGCATTCCTTTGCCGAGAATCTCGACTATCCTCATAAGGATAATATAAATTACAAAAAATACGTCAATTCCCGAATGGAAAACGGCGAAATAAAAATAATTTTAAGAGAGCTTACCGAGGAGGGACAACGGCTTTATGAGCATAGCAATTGATAAAAGCAAATGCGTCGGATGCGGAAAATGCCATGAGGTTTGTCCCGGTACACTTATTAAAATAGGCGCTGACAAAAAGGCATTTATCAAATATCCAAAGGACTGCTGGGGCTGCACCTCATGCCTCAAGGAATGTCCCGTTCACGCCATAAGCCTTTACTTAGGCGCTGACATGGGCGGCAGCGGAACAACTCTTCACACCGAACAAGAGGGCGGTCTGCTGCGGTGGATATTTGAAAGCCCGGACGGCAGTGTTTCACATATTGACGTTGACCCCAGAGAATCAAATAAGTATTAGGAGTGAATAACGTGAGCGAATTTACACATCTTGATGAGCTTGAAGCGGAAGCTATTTACATAATCAGAGAGGTTGCGGCGGAGTGCGAGAAGCCTGTTATGCTCTATTCCATCGGCAAGGACAGCTCTGTAATGCTCCATCTTGCAATGAAGGCGTTTTATCCCGAAAAGCCGCCATTTCCTTTTCTCCATGTGAACACCACATGGAAATTCAAGGAGATGATAGAATTTCGTGATAAGACCGCAAAGAAGCTTGGCATTGAAATGCTTGAATACATCAATGAGGACGGTGTCAAGCAGGGGATAAATCCCTTCGACCACGGCTCTGCCTACACAGATATCATGAAAACTCAGGCGTTAAAACAGGCGCTCAACAAATACGGCTTCACCGCAGCATTCGGCGGAGGCAGACGGGACGAGGAGAAATCCCGTGCAAAGGAGAGGATTTTCTCATTCAGAAACGCCGCTCATGCATGGGATCCCAAAAATCAGCGTCCCGAAATGTGGAAGCTTTACAACGCTAAGATAAACAAGGGCGAAAGCATAAGAGTTTTCCCAATTTCCAACTGGACGGAAAAGGATATCTGGCAGTACATAAAGCGTGAAAATATTGATATAGTTCCTCTTTATTTTGCGAAGGAGCGCCCTGTTGTTGAGCGTGACGGAAACCTTATCATGGTGGACGACGACCGTTTGCCGCTTAAAGAGGGAGAGGTTCCGCAGATGAAGTCTGTAAGATTCAGGACCTTAGGCTGCTATCCGCTTACGGGCGGCATTGAGTCCCATGCGGACACTCTCGATGAGATAATCGAGGAAACTCTCAGCGCCGTATCGTCCGAGCGCACCTCGAGAGTTATTGACAATGAAGCGGCGGGCAGCATGGAGCGCCGCAAAAGGGAGGGCTATTTTTAATGAAAGGGCTTCTTAAATTTATTACCTGCGGAAGTGTTGATGACGGAAAATCAACGCTGATAGGACATATCCTTTACGATTCAAAGCTTTTATATGCCGATCAGGAAAAGGCTCTTGAGCTGGACAGCAGAGTGGGCAGCAGAAGCGGAAAAATCGACTATTCATTGCTCCTTGACGGTCTGATGGCTGAGCGTGAGCAGGGCATCACCATTGATGTGGCATACAGATATTTTACAACCGACCGCCGCAGCTTTATCGTAGCGGACACTCCGGGACATGAGGAATACACCCGTAACATGGCTGTGGGAGCTTCCTTTGCAGATCTTGCTGTAATTCTCATTGACGCATCTCAGGGCGTGCTTGTTCAGACAAGACGCCATGCGAGAATATGCAGTCTCATGGGTATAAAATATTTCATTTTTGCTGTAAACAAAATGGATATTGTGGATTACAGCGAGGAGCGGTTCAATGAGATAAAGGTGCAGATAGACGAGCTTACAAAGGAGCTTTCTCTCCCGAATATTCAGATAATCCCTCTTTCTGCCACCGAGGGCGACAATGTTACCAAAAAGTCTGAAAATATCAAGTGGTATACGGGTCCTGCGCTTCTTACATATCTTGAGAATATCGACATATCCGACCATGATGAACAGGGCTTTTATATGCCCGTTCAGAGGGTATGCCGCCCCGACCGCACATTCAGAGGCTTTCAGGGACAGATCGAATCGGGCAGCATAAGCGTGGGAGACGAAATAACCGCTCTGCCAAGCGGTGAAAAGGCTTCGGTCAAGGGAATACTTGTTACCGATAAGGAAGCGCAGACTGCATATAAGGGTCAGCCTGTTACCGTTTCCCTTGATAAAGAGGTGGACGTCTCACGAGGCTGCGTTCTTGTTAAGGACACTGATATCGGTGTATACAAAAGGCTGAAAGCGTCCATACTCTGGATGGATGATGAAGAGCTTGTTATCGGCAAGGATTACCTTGTTAAGCTTGGTACAAAGACTATTTCGGGAATACTTTCGGGAGTGGAATATGCCGTTGATGTGAACACAGGGGAGCATATCAAGACCGACAAGCTTTCCAAAAACGGAATTGCTCTCTGCGATATCATTCTTACCGAGGCTATCCCTGCGGATAAATTCACCTCTCACAAAACCATGGGAGAGCTTATCCTGATTGACCGTGTTACCAACATGACCTCCGCCTGCGGAGTTGTGGAGGAGCTTAGCGAAAGGGGCGGCTCGGCTGCAGACAGGGCTTCATTTAAGCTCGGTGATCTTACTGCAAGAGGAGATATTTTCGAGGAATTTTTCTATGACACAAGCAGTCTGAACGTTCTGAAATATCAGCCCGTTAATTCGACCTACACCGTTGGAGACGAGATACCCACATCGGGAGAAAGCTATAATTATCCCGACAGCTTTGATATTATCGTTCTCAGAGACTGGGTAGCAGTAAAGGTCAGGGATAAAAAGATAACCGAGATCATTTCCGCAGAGGAATATTCCTACGGCGGATATCCGGTAATAAACGGCAGAGGCTTCGGAGTGAAGGCATATTCCGACAATGATGTAAAGACATTCCTCAAGGAATATTCCGAAAGCACCGAGGAGGAAAAGAGCGGATTCTTTGAAAAATGGGTGCGCTTTGACGAATACAGAAAGGTTATTCTTAAATCGGACAGGAAATAATTTTTTGATGAAAGGAAGATCAGCGCCATGCTCGTTACAACAAAAGGAAGATATGCCCTGCAGGTCATGATCGACCTTGCAGAGCATTACAGCGGAAAATGTATTCCCGTCAGAGATATTGCAGGACGGCAGGAGCTTTCCATAAAATATCTTGAGCAGATACTGCCTGTGCTTTCAAAGGGAAATCTTGTTTCGGGTGTTCACGGAAAAAACGGCGGATATCGTCTGAACAGACCTCCCGAAAAATACAAGGTGGGGGAGATACTCCGTGCAGCCGAGGGCGATTTGCTGCCCATTTCGGCAATGGGCGAAAATGCCTCCGCCTCCGAAAGCAGGACCATGAAGATGTGGAATGATTTTTACAAGCTCACAAATGATTATTTTGACAGCATAACCATTGCCGACCTTATTCGCAATGAGGATAATTTTGATTATGTGATATAATTCTACGGGAACGTCTCAAAAAAGACGTTCCCGTATTTTAGTATTAGTACCACAGATTAAAGCAGTCGAATCTCCAGCCGTCCTCCGTCCTTATCATATGGAAATTTCTCTCGCTGAACCAAACAAAATAAGGGTCGTCCTCATGTCCGTGAAGTATCTCCGCTTTGAAAAGCACCTCATCCTCATCGGAATACAAGGGAAAAAATTCCATATCCATAAGGCTGATGTCAACGCCGCCGCTCGCAGAACATGGGATAATATTCCCGTTTTCGTCAAAGTACAGCTTTGCCGTTTTTTCATATATGCGGTCATAGGTGAATGCCTTTGTAAGGTCGGTGATAAATTCATCGGCAGTATGCTCTCTTGCATATTGCTCCGATATTTCCCTTTCGGTGCCGAAGTAAATGCTTTCGAGCCTGTAAGCCAGATCAAAGGCTCTGAGCTGTTCCTCGTCAAGAAAATCGGGGGACTTGTACAAATAATAGCTTGTTCCGTATGTATTCGGGTCGCTTATATTCCCGTTTTCAAAGAAGCTGTCGGGAAACTCGTTTGTGAACGGTCGGGAATGGATAAAAAATTCGCTTTTTATTTCCGAATATTCCTCTTCGTCCCCTGTTCTCATGCTGCATACTGCAATATATCTTCCCGCAGGAGCGTTTTTTAAATCCAAAATGTCCTCGGGAACAGTGTATGCAGCCGTTTCGCCCGGCTTTATTTCCAAATCGAGCGGCAGAACAGAGCTGCCGCTTAATATTTCGGCAGGAAGAATAAAATCATTTTCCCTGCGGAAAAGCTTCATTTCCGAGACATATCCCGTTTTGTCGGGACTGATGAAATTCAGGCAGAGAGGATAATTTTCATACGGTTCGCCAACAATGGGGCTTGCATAGTATCTGAACCCCTCTTTGTGAGATGCGCTGTTCCATTCATCGCTGTTTTGCATATAGACCGTTTCCGTTGAGGGAAATGACTTGAAAAGTGCGTCGCCGTTTGTTTCGGCATAGCTGTTGTCGTTCACATAAAGGGAGCGGAGAATTATTTCCGAGTCGTTAAGGGCGGATATGCAGCTTTTCGTACCGTTACAGCCGAATAGTGAAAGATGCTCAAGCTTTTGAAACTGCCCGATAAATCCGATATCATGATCTCCCACGTTATTTATTCTTAGGGAGGATATATCAGCATATTCCTCAAGGTTTTCTGATGAGGAGAGGATATCCATATCTATCGTCAGATGCTCCTGATTTGCACGGTATTCTATTCCCGATACTGCTTCATCATCAGAGATCACTGCTTCACTCTGAATGTAAACCTCGGAAATTACAGTTTCAGTCGGCTCTGTTTCGATATAATCCGTTTCAACCATGTCCTTGTCCGTTTCGCAGCCGCAGAGTAATAGAGCAGCAGCGGCGGCAATGATAAGCTTTTTCACACAAAGCTCTCCTTTGCATTATTGTGAGGGGAATACTCCCTTACTAATAAAACAAATCAGCAGCCGAAAATGTTACAGATCCATCTTATTTTTTCACGCTGTTATAATAATCCATCATTTCCTTAGCGTCCTCGGTCTGAGTGCCTGCGCTTTCGCAGATAAATGTGGGGGACCAGTCTCTTTCGGCTATAAGCTCCATCAGCGGCTCATAGTCGGGACCGAAGCCCTGATTGTCCCCGAAGGTAAGGTGCATTTTCTCGCCGCCCTTTTCGGTAAACATTATCTTTGAAAAATGACTGTGGAATATCCTTGCCCTGTCGATACCAAGACCGTTTTCAAGCTTGTCGAGCATTTCAGCATAGTCCTGCTTTGTCTTGATACCGCCGAATGTGCGGGCATTCAGATGACCGAAATCCACCGTGGGAATGAAGCTGTCGTCCACCTTGCATATTTCAATGACCTCCTCGAGAGTGCCAAGCTGATTCACCTTTCCCATGGTCTCGGGGCAGCATATAATGTCTTCAAGCCCCTCGGAAATAAGCGCCTGCCTTACTCTTTTCATGGTGTCCTTGGCAAGCTCCAGCGCCTCCTCACGGGATATTTTTGCGCAGGAGCCGCTGTGGATAACTATCCTCTCTGCACCCATAGCCTTTGCCGCCTTTGCGGAGGCAAGTATGTAGTTTATGGAACCCAGTCTCTTTTCTTCGTCCGTTCCCGAAAGGGATATGAAATAGGGGGCATGGAGTGACAGGGTCATGCCTGCACTTTTAAATGCTTCCCCGATCTCCCTTGCGGATTCCTCGGAAACTCTCACTCCCTGTCCGCACTGATATTCAAAATGGGTAAGTCCGAATTTTTTCAGATACTCGGGGAGCTGAATTGATTTTTTATATCCCATTGCTTTGAAGCTCTCTGCGCTTCCTGCGGGACCGAATATAGCGCTCATGTTATTATACTCCTTTTTATAAATAATTCTTCGGCAGAAAAGGCTTTTCCAACCCTCTTTTTATCTTAAAAAACAGAGTTTTCTCAGGCTCGATAGGGGGAACGAGAATTGATTTAATCCCAAAAAACTTTGCGCCTAAGATATCCGTAAAAAGCTGATCTCCAATGGTGCATAGCTCGCTTTTGGAAACTCCCAGCTTGTCCATGGCTTTTTTATAGCCCACAGGCAATGGCTTTGCACCTTCGGGAATGAAATCAAGCCCTAAAAGCTCTGCAAAGGGCGTGACTCTCGGAACGTGATTGTTTGAGACGATCATCATTTTAATATTATTTTCACGCATAAGGTCAAGCCACTCAAACAGTCCCTCAAGGGGAGTTGGATTATCGTGAGTGGTCATGGTGTTGTCAATGTCGAGAATGAGTGCGGTAACTCCCATTTCATGGAGTATTTCTGGGGTAACGCTCAGAATGCTCTTGTATGCTCTTGTGGGTGTGAACAGCATAAACACGCTCCTTTGTTATAAGAAAAAGCGGCGGCAGTAAAAAGGCTGCCGCCGCTATAATACTAAACACCTATTGAATTATGGGAATCTCTCGCCGCAAAACCGCATATATCAAAGCTTTTGCGGCGATTTCTTCTCCATAATTCTAATGGTGTTTAGTATGAACAAAGCGATACTATTAATATTTTAACGATTAATACTTACGCTTACGAGCAGCTTCGGACTTCTTCTTGCGCTTTACAGAAGGCTTCTCGTAGTGCTCTCTTTTACGAACCTCAGCGATAACGCCGTCCTTAGCGCAACTTCTCTTAAAACGCTTAAGAGCAGTCTCTAAGGTCTCGTTCTTACCAACATGAATTTCAGCCAATTTTGTTCCCTCCCTTTGCCCAATGGCAGAGGATTATATATACGATATAACTATAACATTATACAATATATCTTAAATATTGTCAAGTGTTTGCGGAAAAAACCAAAACGAATTTTCAAGCAAAATTTTGTGCATTATTACGAAATGATTACTTTGCCACGATATTGATGATCCTGCCCTTGACGTAGATCTCCTTGATGATGTTCTTGCCCTCAATGAAAGCCTTCACATCGGGATGTGCCTTTGCCTTTGCAAGAGCGGACTCCTGCTCCTCGTCAACGCCGATGGAAACAGTACCTCTCAGTTTTCCGTTGACCTGAACAGCGATCTCAACCGTGTCGACCACAAGCTCCTTTTCGTCATAAACTGGCCATGGCTCGTAAGCGATGGTCTTGTCATGACCAAGTCTGCTCCACAGCTCTTCACCCACATGAGGAGTGATGGGAGACATAAGCTTAACAATGCCCTCTGCGTATTCCTTGGGGCATTTGCCTGCCTTGTAGGCAGCGTTCATGAATATCATGAGCTGGCTGATGGCGGTGTTGAATGCGAGAGCCTCAAAGTCATCTGTGACCTTCTTAACGGTCTGATGGTAAATTCTTGTAAGAGTGCCGTCATTGTCCTCAGTAAGGTTTGCAGGCTCGGTAAAGAAATTCCATACTCGTGTGATAAACTTCTTTGCACCCTCAACACCCGAGCTGCTCCAGGGCTTAGAAACCTCAAGGGGACCCATGAACATCTCGTAAAGTCTAAGGGTATCAGCACCGTAATCTCTTACAATGTCGCTGGGATTAATAACATATTCGGGATATCTCTTACCCATCTTGATGCCGTTCTCACCTAAGATCATTCCCTGATGAACAAGCTTTTTGAAAGGCTCCTTTGTGGGAGCAAGACCCTTGTCATAGAGATATCTGTTCCAGATACGGGAGTACATAAGATGACCGACAGCGTGCTCGGGACCGCCGATGTACAGGTCAACGGGCATCCAATGCTTTAAAAGCTCGGGGTCTGCAAATACATTATCGTTATCGGGGTCGATATATCTGAAATAGTACCAGCTTGAGCCTGCGGAGCCGGGCATTGTGGAGGTCTCTCTTGTGCCCTTTATGCCGTTTTTGTCATACTTTTTCCATTCCTCCGCATTTTCGAGAGGAGCCTTGCCGTTTTTGCCCTTGTAATCCGCAAGCTCCGGAAGAACGAGAGGAAGCTCCTCATCATCGAGAACGTGGATCTCGCCGTTTTCGGTGTGAACAACGGGAACAGGCTCTCCCCAGTAACGCTGACGGGCAAATATCCATTCTCTGAAATGATAGTTTGTGGTGCGCTTTGCAACGCCCATCTTTTCGAGCTTGCAGGTGATGGCTTCCTTAGCCTCTTCAACGGTAAGACCCGTAAATTCCTCGGAATTGATGAGCTTGTAGCCCTTGCCGAGATAATCTCCCTTTTCAAAGGCTTTTTCGGATACATCAACATGACCGAGACTATCATCGCCGTCAATTACCTGTATCATATCAATGTTATGAGCAACAGCATACTCAAAGTCACGCTGGTCGTGAGATGGAACAGCCATAACTGCGCCTGTGCCATAGCTTGCAAGAACGAAGTCACCGATGAACATTCTGACTTCCTTGCCGTTAACGGGATTTATGCAGGTAACACCTTTAAGCTCACAGCCCGATTTTGTCTTGTTAAGCTCAGTGCGGTCCATATCGTTTTTCTTCAATGTCTCGTCAATGTATGCCTGAACCTCATCCTTGTTGGTTATCCTCGGCATAAGCTCCTTAACAATGTCACCATCGGGAGCAAGAACCATAAAGGTAATACCGTAGATAGTTTCGATACAGGTGGTGTAGATGCTGAAATTGCCGCCGCCCACAATGTCAAACTTGACCTCAACGCCTGTGGATTTGCCGATCCAGTTGCGCTGCATAGCCTTAGTTGACTCGGGCCAGTCAACCTCCTCAAGTCCCTCAAGAAGCTTTTCGGCGAAGGCAGGCTGATCTATAACCCACTGCTTCATGTTTTTTCTAACAACGGGATAGCCGCCACGCTCGGATTTTCCGTCAATGACCTTATCATTGGAAAGAACCGTACCCAGCTCCTCGCACCAGTTAACAGGCATATCCACATACTTCGCATATCCGTCCAGATAAAGCTGCTTGAATATCCACTGAGTCCACTTGTAGAACTTTGGGTCGGAGGTAGCGATCATCTTAGACCAGTCGTAGTCAAAGCCAAGCTCCTTGAGCTGCTTTGAGAAGGTCTTGATGTTTTCCTGAGTAAAGCCGTTGGGGTGATTGCCCGTAGTAACCGCATACTGCTCAGCAGGGAGACCGAAGGAGTCATAGCCCATGGGATGAAGAACATTGTAGCCCTGCATTCTCTTCATTCGGGAAACAATGTCGGTAGCGGTGTAGCCCTCGGGATGTCCCGCATGAAGACCCACGCCCGAAGGGTAGGGGAACATATCGAGAACATAGTATTTAGGCTTTGAGAAATCCCAAACATCAGTCTTGAAGGTCTCGTTCTCCTCCCAGTATTTCTGCCATTTGGCTTCAATGGCGGCATAATCGTATCTTTCCAAAAAAATCAGTCCTTTGCATTAGAAAAAATATATCATATTAAATTTGATATCATGAAAAACAGTTTATCTGTTAACGGTAAATTCCTTCACGCTCTTGTCAAGCATAGTGAAGTAAATGACAACGCAGTTTGCAATAATTCCGATGAACAGAATAAGCTGAGTAATAGTAATAACTATCGACAAACCGTACTCTGCAAATTCGCTGCTCAAAGAATTGACCTGACCGACAGAAATGATGTTCATAACAATTCTGATGGCGGAGAAAATAGCAGTGTAAACTCTTGAGCTGTTGCTTCCGTTCATAAATTTTACGATCAGAACAATGCGAATAACAGTAGTTACGATATTTCTCAGATTGAGCATAAACAGAGTTTCGATAACATCAAGCACAATAGCAAGAATACCTGTTATCTTAGCTTTTTTTCTTCCCAGCGCAATGAGCTGCATCTGTTCCTGCTGAAAAGAATTAAAGGAATCTCCGAATGAACTGCTCTGAGAGCCGCTCTGAGCGTAAGCGTCTGCGTAAGAGGGCGCAGAACTCTGAACAGGGTCATTGTTAACGGCAGAATATGTACCCGACCGTTCTTCAAAATCGTTTTGTGAAGATGAAAAATTACCTGACTTGGAAACAGGACTTCCCATATCCTCAAACATAGGCTTGGGAGCAGCGGGCTTTTCAAGGGAAACGGGTTTTTCCGCCTGCTTAGCAGGAGCTGTAATATCCGAGCCGTCCATTTCGCTCAGCATAGGCATATCCATATCGGAAAAATTATCCATGCTGTCGGAAGGACGGGGAGCCTCCGAAACCTCCTCCGCAAGACCCTCAGAAGCGTCGGGCATATCATCATAGCTTTCGCCTGTGTCGGGAAGCTCAAGGCCCTCCATTTTAAGTTCGTCCATAGTAAATACCCCTTTCAGTTTTTAGTTGTTTTGTTGCTTTTGCAGTATGCTTTAACGCTTTTATCAAATAAGGTGAACCAGATCGGCACACCGATTATCGCAAGGGAAATGAGCGATGATAAAATGCCGTACAGAAGAAACGTGCTGCCATATGCCGCAGTAGATATCAGCGACGGCACAAAAATAAGCAGAGAAACAGCGGCACATATGCAGAAAAACACTCCAAGAGCGATTCTTCCACCATTTTTTCCCTTGATAAACATAACTCCGATAGCAATAAAAAGAATCATAGCAGCCATGCCGCCGATCCAATATGCAATGCCCCCGGAGAAGTCAAATAACGTTTTAAGTGTGTTTATCCCGCATATAACGAGGTAAATAATCCCAATTACCTTTGCCTTTGTTTTGCCTTTTTTAATAAATGCAAGCTCCTCTTCGCTCATGTCAGCCGCAGAAATGTTTTCGGCAGTTTCTGAGCTGTAAAGCTCCGAATAATCGGTATTGTTCCCCATAATCATATCCCCCTGTAATTCAGATCAAACAGTCCACTGTGAAATATCCACGTCCTCGCCGTCTCTCCAGAGACGTTCGAGGTTGTAGAAATCTCTCTGATCCTTGCTGAAAACGTGCACAACGATATCCCCGTAATCAAGGATTATCCAGTTGGAGCCGTTGTTTCCCTGAACCCTCTCGGGGGAAATGCCGTTTTCATGCATTTTGTATTCGGTCTCGTCGGCGAGAGCCTTTGTCTGAGTGCTTGATGTTCCGTCGGCAATAACGAAATAGTCCGCAAGAATGGTAAGATCCCCCACCTTGATGACCTTGATATCCTCCGCCTTTTTGCTGTCAAGAGCCTTGACGATTATCTCAAGCTTTTGTTCTTTTGTAAATTTATCGGGCATAAAAAACCGCCTTTCATCTGAAAAGTTCAGCGTAATAGTTGTAAGCCTGTGAGGTGCTTTCGGGAATAAGGGAGCCTTTGGAAATAACATCGCTCACCGAGAAGCTGATAGCCTCAAGCATAGCCTTTTTCAGGTCGTCGAAGGCAAGCTTCCTCATTTTTCCCACGTCCTTGTAGGAGCGGTCGTCGGAAATGAGGTCGGCAAGATAAATTATCTCCTCAGTCAAAGACATACCCTCCCTTGCGGCAGTGTGAAATCTCACCGCCCTCAGTATATCCTCGTCGGCAATGTGAAGAACGTGTTCGCAGTACCATGAGCCTGCCGCCGCATGATAAAGAGCAGGGATTTTCTCCTCCACTTTGCTCAGCGGAACGATGCAGCTTTTACCCATTTTAAGCTGCTCCTCGGTGGGGATCTCCTTGCATATATCATGAATAAGCCCCGCAAGGAAGCATTTTTCCCTGTCCCCGCCGAATTTATCCGCAAGCTTTAAAGCAGCGTCGGCAACGTTCATACTGTGGGAATATCTCTTCTTCGAGAGCCTGATTTTCAGAATATCCTTAATTTCATCGGTGTCCGCTCCGCATATTTCAACAGCCATTTCAAGAATCACCCTGTTTATAAATAGACTTAGACATAATATATTTTACTACATTTTCGTCAACAAAGCAAGATATATCCTGATTATTAACAATTTTTTCACGAATTTCCGTAGAGGAAATATCAAAAGGCTCGGTCTCGATTATAGTGACTCTTCCGCCTGCCGCTCTTACCGCTTGGGAATAGCCTTCAATTTTCCGTGATTCCTCAATAGATCTGGAAACAGCCGCAATGTGAGCCATATTGATAATATCCCGAAACCTGTTCCATGAGGGCAGTGTTGCAAGAGAATCGCTGCCCATCATTAAAATAAGCTCGTCCTCAGGATATATCTCACGCAGATGCTCAAGGGTATCCGCAGTGTAGCTGAGAGAGGCTTTCTTTACCTCATAGTCGGAGATCTCGCAGCGGGGGAGAGCATTGAATGCTATTCGGCACATTTCCAGCCTGTCTGTGCAGTCCGCCCTGTTTTCCCTCTCAAGCCCCGCCTTAAAAGGATTTACAAAAGCGGGCATGATTATTACTCTGTCGGGAACAAGACTGCTTTTTAGCAATGACCTCACCGCATTCACATGACCCAGATGAACAGGGTCGAAGCTGCCGCCGAAAAGAGCCGTTGTCACTTTTTCTTGTCTGCCTTGGGCAGTTCTATCTTCGGCTCTTGGGGATTTCTCTTGAAAAGCACCAGCTTGTTTCCGATGGTCTGAACAACATCGGACTTTGTAGCCTCTGCAATTTCCGCAGCAGCCTCCGCAGCCGACAGCATGGCAGTTTCAAGCACCTTTAATTTGACGATCTCTCTCGCCTTGAGAGCGTCGTTTACCTGTGTGATAAGATTGTCATTAATGCCGCCCTTGCCCACCTGAAAAATGGTGTCCTCCTTAGCGGCAATACCTCTTAAATAAGCTCTTTGTTTGCTTGTAAGCATAATTTATTACTCTCCTTTGATAACTTCCTCAAACTTCCTTAACGCCTCGCTCCGATGGCTCACCCTGTTCTTTTCCTCCGCAGAAATTTCCGCAAAGCTCCTGTCACCGTACATAAAAATAGGATCATAGCCGAAGCCGTTTGTACCTCGCTTTTCATAGCCGATCTTACCCTCGCAGGCACCCTTGACAACGTGCTTCCCGCCATTTTCATCAATGTAGCAGATGCAGCATATGAATCTTGCCGTCCTCTTTTCATCGGGAACGCCCTCAAGCTCGGAAAGCACCCTTGCGCACCGCTTTCCCTCCTCCGCATACCTTGCGGAATAGATACCGGGAGCCCCGTTCAGAGCGTCAACCTCAAGCCCGCTGTCGTCTGCAATAACAGGCAGCTTCATCATATCATAAATAGCCTTTGCCTTTAGGTAAGCATTTTCCTCAAAGGTGGAGCCTGTCTCCTCCACCTCAATGTCAGCCCCCGCCTCGCTCTGAGAAACAACCTCAAAGCCCGCTGGCTCAAGTATCTCACGAAATTCACGGAGCTTGTTTTTATTGTTAGAAGCAAGTATTATCTTCATAATTATTCATCCTCGTCCTTTTTCTTCTTGCCGAATGTTATCTCCTTGAATAAGAAGCCAAATTTGCCGTCCTTTAAGCTCTTCTTTTCCGCAGGCTTTTCCTCCTCGGAAATATCATCTGTTTCATTGGCAATTTCTGCATTATCATCATTTTCCTCAACGGGAATTTCGTCGGAAATATCCTCTTCTGCAAAGCTTTCCTCAGGAGCTTCTTCGGATTCATCTTCCGAATCGGAAACCTCTTCGGGAATTATTTCTTCGGTAATATCCTCCTCATTAACAGCTTCTTCAAAAGCGTTATCCTCAGAAATATCATCTTCGGAAATAATATCATTATCCTCGGTAAATTCATCTTCACCGCCCGTAAGTCTCTCGTAATTTCCGCTGAAATCCGTCTCGGAAACAAACAGTGCCTCCGCATAATCGTGAGCGGAGAAATCCATAAGATCGTCAACCTTTTCGCCCACGCCCACCAGCTTAACGGGAATACCCAGCTCTCTGTGTATCGTGATGATGATACCGCCCTTAGCCGTACCGTCAAGCTTTGTAAGAACGATACCCGTAATATCCGCAGTTTCGGAGAACAGCTTAGCCTGATTGACCGCATTCTGACCCGTAGTAGCGTCAAGAACAAGAAGAGTCTCAAGAGAGCAGCCCTCCGCCTGCTGACGGCAGATCCTTGTGATCTTTTTCAGCTCGTCCATAAGATTTTTCTTGTTGTGGAGCCTGCCCGCAGTGTCGCAGATAACAATGTCCGCATTTCTTGCCTTTGCAGCAGTAATAGCGTCAAAAACCACCGCCGCCGGGTCGGAGCCTTCGGCGTGCTTGACAATTTCAGCGCCCGCTCTTTCCACCCAGACCTGCAGCTGATCAATGGCAGCCGCGCGGAATGTGTCAGCCGCCGCAACGACCACCTTTTTTCCTTCGGAAACGAATCTTGCGGCAAGCTTTCCGATTGTGGTTGTCTTGCCTGCGCCGTTCACACCGATAACAAGAATAACCGCAGGCTTGCTTGAAACATCGAGCCTTTTGTCCTCGCCCAGCATATCGGCAATAATTCTTTTAAGCTCGTCCTTGATAAGAGAAGGCTCTTTTATGCCCTTTTCCTTGACAGCCTTTCTCAGCTCTCCGCAGATATCCATAGAGGTCTGAACGCCTATGTCGCACATAATAAGAGTTTCCTCAAGCTCTTCAAAAAAATCCTCATCTATCTTAGTGAAGGAATTGAGCAGGGAATTGACCTTTTCCATCATAGAGTCCCTTGTTTTTCTGATACCCTCGGCAATTTTTTCAAAAAAGCCCATATGCGTCAGCCTCCTTAAATTTTCGGCAAAAGTTCCGATAATTATATTATAGAATAAACCCTTGGGATAATGTTTAATAATTTATTAAATATTAAAGCAGAGGACAAAGACTATTTTAATTTAGAAAAATATTTTCCGCATTGATTCAGATGAAGTATCTGATGCCTTGTCAGCGGCATAAGAATAATGCCCGCACAGTCCTTGGAAAGCCAGTAATCCGCAAGCCATGCCGAATCGGGATTATCGGTAAGCCCGCCCGAAATAAAGAGCTTTTCCCTTGCATCTTCGGTAAAATGCCTTTTCATATCCGATTCGGTCAGGGAAGAAACTATCTCACGGGAGCGCCTGCCCACCGCATTTCTGTATGAAAGCAGTTCATCAAAAGAGACATTTGCCGCAAAAGCATTCACCTCATCATCAGTCATTGCATTGCCCGTATCGGAAACGGGGGAGCCTATCTTTTCGGCAATTTCCGCAGAAAAGATCTGACTTCCGCCGCCAAGAAGGATACCTGCTGTAATATCCTCAATTCTTGAAATATGCCACAGCTCCCATAAAGCAGTGCCGCAGTTATGCTGATCTATTCCATGCATAAGCCGGTCAAATTCTGTTTCGTCCACGCCGTAAACCTCTTTGCTGTGAAGCTGAGAGTGGAGCTTATAAAAAAGCTCCCTTGCCTCTTCAAATTTTCCCTTTTTGCGAATAATTCCGCTCAGATCCTTGTGAACAGCACTAAGCTCTCCGCCGAAATATTTCATTATTCATTCTCCTCATCGGCAGGGGGCTGCTCCATTTTAAGAAGCCTTGAAATGCCCTTTTCCTGCATGGTAACGCCGTACATAACATCAGCCTCTTCCATAGTACCACGACGGTGTGTAACGGTAATAAACTGAGTGGTATCGGTAAAATTATGGAGATATTTCGCATATCTCGTAACGTTCATATCATCAAGCGCCGCCTCGATCTCGTCAAGAATACAGAAGGGAGCGGGTCTGAGCCGTAAAATAGCAAAATATATCGCAATAGCCACAAAAGCCTGCTCACCGCCCGAAAGCAGCGAAAGGCTCTTGATGACCTTGCCCGGGGGAGCAACATTTATCTCAATGCCCGATTCAAGCACATCCTCGGGGTCAGTAAGAGCAAGCTCAGCCTTTCCGCCGCCGAAAAGCTCGGTAAATATCTGCTTGAAGTTGCTGTTAATAATGTCAAAGCTCTCGGAGAATTTCTTTTTCATAGTCTCTGTCAGCTCGTCAATAAGCTTTTCAAGCTCACGCTTGGAGCTGTTCACATCGGAAAGCTGCCCCGACATAAATTCGTACCTCTCCGAGACCTCCTTGTATTCCTCGATAGCCGCAAGATTGACCGTTCCCAAAGCTCGTATCTTCTGCTTTACGGAAGAAAGCCGAATGTTTATCTCGGCTGTGTCAGCGTCTTTCAGAGCAAGCTCTTCCGCCTCGGAGGGATAAAGCTCATATTGCTCCGCCATATCGGAAACTATCTTATCATATGAAACCTGAGCAGTCCTCTGACGTTCCTCGAGACGGGTCTTTTCCGCACCGAATTTCTCCTTTTCGGCATTGGAGTCCTTTATCTGACTGCGTATCTCGCCCGAGCGTTTTTCCATCTCAAGATTCCTGCTCTGAGCCTCGGATATCTGAGCCTTTATTTCGGAAGTACGGTCGCCCGAACCCTTGAGGGCAGTCTCTCTTTCACGGATAAGCTCCTCTCTTTCGGCAATAAGCTTTTTCTGCTCTTCGATCGCCATAGCGGACTTAACGGAGCTGTCGCCAATGCTTCTGCTTTGCTCTTCAAGAGCGGACAGGCTCTCCTTAGCGGCCTCCCTGTCCTTTTCAAGCTCAGCCCTTCGTATCTTCAGAGCGGACATTTCTGCGGAAATGCTGTCTCTTTCCTCCTTGAGCTTTTCGAGAAGCGCCCCGTCCCTGCCCGATTTGTCCTCGCCGTCGGCAATGAGCCTGTCAATATTTTCAAGCTCCGAAACTGCATTCTCGGCAGAGAATTTTGTTTTCTCATAACGCTTTTTGAGCCGTTCAATAAGCTCCTCTGCATTTTTCTTTCCCGCAGCATTCTGCTGAGATACCTGCTCAATTCGCTTTATCTCGGCTTCAAAGCGTATCCTGTCCTGCTCGATAATTCGAATCTCATCGCCTGCCGCCTCAAGGTCTATCCTCATTTTGTCGACCTCTGCTTTAAGAGCCGCAGTCTTTGACTTAATATCCGCAAGCCTGTTATTATCCTCCGCAAGCTCTGAATTTAACCGCTCTATCTCATTTTTTCGGGTAAGAACACCCGATGAACGGTTAGCGGAGCCTCCCGTAAAGGAACCGCCCGCATTTACCACCTGACCGTCAAGGGTGACTATCTTGAATCGGTAATTATATTTCTTCGCAATGCTTCCCGCACAGTCAATATCCTCGGCAATGACCGTCCTTCCGAGCAGCGAATTAACGATACCCGAAAATTTGGGGTCATATGTAACAATATCGCAGCCTAAAGCAATAAAGCCGTTACAGCTGTCAAGCCCGTTTTCACTGAGCCTGTTTCCCTTCACCGATGTAATGGGAAGGAAGGTAGCACGTCCCGCATTCATATCCTTGAGCATACGGATGCTGCGCTTAGCCGCTTCCTCGTCCTCGGTGACAATGTTCTGCAAAGCGCCGCCCAGAGCGGTCTCCACAGCCACGCTGTATTCGGAGGGAACATTCAGTATCTGAGCCACAGAACCGATAATGCCGCCTATCCTGCCGCTTTTTCCCGCCTTTAAAGCCTGCTTTACCGCATGACCGAAGCCCTCCATGCTGTTTTCCAGATCACATAAAAGCCTTATCCTGTTTTCCTTGTCTCTGACACTCAGAGTAAGCTCGGAAAGGTCTTTTTCGGCACCTTTGAGCTTGTCGGATTTTGCGGAAAAAAGCCTGTTCATGCCGCTTATGCGGTTTTCCTGCTCCGCTCTTTTTTCATCAAGAAGAGCAAGACCGTCTGTGACCTCTTTCCGCTCGCTATCAAGATTTTTTCCGCTTTCCTCAATGACCTCAAGCTGCTTTAGTGCTGCAGCCTCCTGCTCCTTTATCTCACTCAGAGCATTATTCGAGGAGCTGGCAGTGACCTTCAGCTCGGACTGCCTTATGTAAAGCCTGTTAAGCTCCGCCGCATGACCCGAAAATTCCTTTTCAAAGCCCTCCTGCCTGCCCGCAGCCTCGTTTAGCCTGTCTGCAGCCGAAGCAAAATCCCTGTCAGCCTGCTCAATGTCCCTGCCTATCTTATCGATAAGAGCGATTTTTTCCTCGGTGAGCCGCCTGTTTTCGCTGTCCGAAAGCTTGGCAGTTTCCATCTGCTTTTCAAGATTTTCAATATTCTCATTAAAATGAACTATCTCGTTTTTGTAAACCGCAATGTCCGCATGAAGCCCCGTATTCGCCTTTTCAGCATCAAGAATGTCATTTCTCAGCTGCTCAATGCGGATATTACCCTTTGCTATCTCGCTGTAAACACTTCTGTATTCCTCCTCAAGACGTTCAATGTCCGCCTCGCAGGAGGAATATTCCGAGGTGTTGATAAGCAGCTTGTCCGACAGCTCGGAAAGCTTTTCCCTGAGAGCTGAAAGCTCATGGACCCATACGGTAATTTCCAGAGATTTTTTCTCCTCGGAAAGCTCTATAAACTGAGCAGCCTTTTCCGACTGCTTTCTGAGCGGCTCCACACGGCTCTCCAGCTCGGAAATGATATCCGTAAGTCTCAGGATATTTTCCTCCGCCTGAGAAAGTCTCCTCTGAGCCTCCGCCTTTCTGAAACGGAATTTTGAAATGCCCGCCGCTTCCTCAAAAATGCTTCTTCTTTCGCCCGATTTTGAGGAAACGATCTCCGCTACACGTCCCTGACCGATAATCGAATAGCCGTCTCTGCCCAGACCCGTGTCCATGAAAAGCTCGGAAACGTCCTTGAGACGTACCTGCGCCCCGTTAATAAGATATTCGCTCTCACCGCTTCTGTAAAGCTTTCTCGTCACAGTGACCTCGGGAGCGTCAATATTCAGGATACCCTTGTCATTGACAATGCAAAGGGTGACCGCGGCGAAGCCCATTGGCTTTCTGAGCTGAGTACCCGCAAAAATAACGTCCTCCATTTTGGATCCTCTGAGGGTTTTGGAGGACTGCTCGCCCAGCACCAAGCGAACAGCGTCGCCAATGTTGGATTTACCGCTTCCGTTGGGACCCACAACTGCTGTGATTCCCTTGCCGAAATCCAGCTTTATCTTATCGGGAAAGGACTTGAAGCCCTGTAATTCAAGTGATTTTAAATACATTCTGCACGTCCTTGTTAATGGAAATTTCATTTGGTAAAAGGCTTGTGTTTACGGATGCTTTGATTTTTATCCCAGCCGATTCAAAAAATAACCTGTTTGATTTTTTGTGTCCGTAAACTGCACCTAAAAGCTTGGGAGGCGCTTCTATCTCGATAGTCATATTTCTGTCCTCATCGGACATTTCAGACATATAATATTTCAAAATGACATTTTTAACTATATCCGAACGAACGATATCCGCAAACGCAGGGTGATAAAATCCCGCAATGGCTCTTTTCTCCACACCGTCCTCCGCATGAAGCCCCATTCGGATAACATTTATCCCTGCCGATGTAAGTCCGCAGTATATCACTCCGCATATATTCACCGCTTTTTCAAATGGGTAGAGAATATATTCACCGCTTTTGAAAAGCTCTGCAAGACGGGTGCCTTCAAGTACGCAAACGGGATATATCCTTGCGGTTTTGGGAGCGATCTTAATAAACTCGGCCATGGTGCGGTATTCATCATATACGGTGCTTTGGTAAAGTCCCACCATCATCTGCAGCCCAAGCTCAAAGCCGTGAGCCTTTATCATTTCCGATGCATGAATAACGTCCACAGAAGAGTGCCCTCTGTTGTTCATTTCAAGAACCTTGTCCGACATGGACTGCGCTCCAAGCTCAATTGCCGTGACACCGTATTTTTTCAGCAGCATAAGAATTTCCTCGTCAATGCAGTCGGGACGAGTAGAAATTCTTATACCGCGAAAGCCGTCCTTTTCGGGTGTTTTGAGATATTTTGAAGCACGCCCGAGAAGAGCTGTCATGTAATCCCTGTCAATAGCCGTAAAGCTGCCGCCGAAAAAAGCGATCTCGGTATCAGCTCTGTCCGAAGGGTTTGTAATTCTCTCAAAAGCCCCCCTGATAACGTCCTCCGCCTCATAGGGAGATGGCGCATGAGCAGTGCTGCTTATTGTCCTCTGATCGCAGAAGGAGCAGGCATTTGGGCAGCCAAGATGGGGGATAAAGATCGAAATATTCCCGTGACTCATATCAGACCTCGCAGCCCATAAGCCGCAATGCTTCTTTTGCAGCCTGCTGTTCAGCCTGCTTTTTGCTATGACCCTCGCCGTGACCGATAACATTGGTGTTAAGGCAGACCTCCACCACAAAATGCCTGTCGTGGTCGGGACCCGACTGACTTCTCAGCACATATTCCACCTTTTCCTCGGGATTTCTCTGAATGATCTCCTGCAAAATGGTCTTGTAATCCTGGAGCTTTTTAACGGAGCTTCTGTCAAGGTCTTTGGGAATAAAGCCAAGCACATATTCCCTTGCCGCTTCCATGCCGCCGTCTAAGAAAACCGCAGCAATGACCGCCTCAAAAGCGTCCGAAACGATAGAGGGACGGTTTCTTCCCCCCGTGTTCTCCTCGCCTTTGCCCAGCAGGATAAAATCCCCCAGAGAGATCTGCTTTGAAAATTCAAACAAAGCCTTTTCGCAAACCAGAGAAGCCCTTATTTTGGTAAGCTCGCCCTCGGGGAGGTGCTTGAAATGGTTGAAAAGATGCTCGGAAATAACGATGGAAAGCACGCTGTCACCGAGAAATTCCAGCCTCTCGTTGGAATTTCTTCCCTTTTTGCATTCATTGGCATAGGAGGAGTGAGAAAGCGCCTCGTGAAGCAGATTTTTGTTTTTAAAGCAGTAGCCGATTTTTTCTTCAAAGGCAGACAGCCTTTCATTCAGTTCCTTGTCGGACATTTCAGACATATCCTTTCTAAATTATAGCACATACGTTTCAATATGTCAATAGACAATTTGTAAATTTATTCGCTTTTGGTATTTGCCTTGCAGCTTTCGAGAGCACGGGAAATCTCACCGATAACATCACCCTCAACGCACTGCTTAGCCTGCCTGATGGCATTGTAAAAAGCCCTTGCGTCGGAGCTGCCGTGAGCCTTGATAACAGGCTTGGAAATACCCATGAGAACAGCTCCGCCGACTTCCTTGTAATCGAGCTTTTTCCTAAATGCCTTCACCTTTTTCATAATAAGGAGAGCAGCAATTTTGCCCGTGAGACCGTCAGTTAGCATACCCTTCAGCTCGCCTGCAAAGAATGAGCCCATGCCCTCATAGAGCTTGAGAGCGATATTTCCCGTAAATCCATCGGAAACAGCCACCTGACAAACGCCCTTAGGCATATCTCTCGCCTCAAGATTGCCGTAGAAATCCACAGGAGCATTGGAAAGGAGCCTGTAAGCCTCCTTGTCGATCTCTCTTCCCTTTGTGTCCTCAGCGCCCACATTCAGAAGCCCCACCTTGGGAGACTTGATTCCCATGACCTTTTCCATGTAGCAGCTGCCCATAATACCGAACTGCATGAGCATTTCCGCACGGCATTCCACATTAGCGCCGCCATCCATGAGAATGAGATGACCCTGTGCCGTGGGGAGAATGGGAGCCAGAGCAGGACGTTTAACGCCCTTTAACCTCTTTGCGATAAATGTAGCGCCCACAACCAGCACGCCTGTGCTGCCCGCACTAACAAAAGCGTCGCCCTTGTCATCAGCAAGAGCCTGCAAACCTACCGCCATGGAGCAGTCCTTGCGGCTCTTGATGACTTCCGTTGGCTCCTCGTGAATGTCAATGACCGATTCGGTATGTATGATCGAGATCCTGTCAAGACTGATATTATTTTTCTCGGCAGTCTCTTTAATAATTTTTTCATTTCCCGTGAGAGTGATGTCCACACCGAAATCGGCAACAGCTTGCGCAGCACCCTTGATGACCTCAAGGGGAGCATTGTCTCCGCCGAATGCGTCAACGATAATATTCATACAGTTACTTCCTTTCAAGTAATTTCAATGACCTTAATGCCCATATGTTCTCTGATGAACTCGGAAAATTCCTCATTGCTCACATTTCCCATAGCCTCTTTGGAAAGCAGATAAGCGAGATTTTTGCTTGTGTAGAAAAAATAGCATAAGCTGTTTGTCCTCACAGCGGTTATCTTTGAATAGGGAACATTGACCGTCTTCTTTTTAGGAACGACCAGAATGTCCACCGCTTCACTTCTGAATGTGAAATTCAGATATGCCTTTGCTGTGAATAATCTGATAGCTCCCACAAAAATAGAAAGGGGGAGAAAGAAGAACAGGATACAAACAAGTAAAGCAGAAAAGAACGGCATCCCCGCCAGATCAATGACCATTTCTCCCGTAAATAAATAGAATATGATAAAAAACAGCGAACCCAGAAGGGGCCGGGCAGAGATCAGTATCCCGATTATCAATATAGCAAGATACTGCTTTGGTTTCAGCTTTCTGTATTTTATCTCGGATTCAAACTCGTAAAAAATGTCATTCATATTATCACTTCTTCTGTTTTATTTTCAGCACTATGGCAGCGATATTAAGCACAGCCACAATTCCCCATATCACCGACAGAACGTAATTACCGCCGATAATATTCAGAAGGCAGTTTGCGATAGAGAGAACAATAACAGCAATAGTGAGAATAAAAGAAACCTTGACGATCATCACATCATCTCCTTGATATAACCTTCAAAAGCCTCCAGAGCCCTGTCAGCCACAGCCTGATA
>JAGBFZ010000369.1 GCA_018110855.1 Oscillospiraceae bacterium | reverse complement strand
TTAGTAATTTTTCTGATTGTAATGATCCCAAATTTTATTTGGTTTTCTGTTCCTGCACCAAACGATATCTTGAGAAACGAGTCGGTAACTACAATCGTTGATACGATAGGCTCAATTTTTCAAGCAATATTTATTGGTTCTCTTTGCATTATCATAAATAAGGAAAGAAACAAGCTACATTTTTCTCCATTGATTATATTTTCAATTATTTGTATTGTTCTATATTTTGTTGGGTGGATTTTATACTATAATGGCATTACTAATGCATTTGTGATAATATCTTTGACACTTCCGCCTTGTCTTGCATTTATCTTTTTTGCACTGGATAGGAATAATATCATAGCAGCTATTCCTGCTGTCTGTTTTACTATTTGTCATTTGATATATGGAATAGTAAATTTTATATTGTAAATTCCAATTTGAAAAGCTGATATTTTTCTGAAAGCACTGCCCTAAAACGAATTAAACCTGAAAGGAAAATACAAATGAAAATAACACTTAATCCCGACGAGGAGATAGTAAAAGCAGTAAAGGCAGGGCTTGAAAAGAAGAATGGCTACTGCCCCTGCCGCATGGAAAAAACCGAGGATAACAAATGTATGTGCAAGGAGTTCAGAGAGCAGATAAAGGATCCCGATTTTGAGGGCTTCTGCCATTGTATGCTTTATTACAAGGAAAAATAAGGGTGTTCTCCCGTTCATAATTATTTTATACATATGTAATCAAAATTCGCCATTTATCTTCATTTTGCAATGGTATAATTATTTTATGAGTTTACAAAGAAAAAGAAACGGAGATAAGGCATATGGCTGATATTACCGCAATAGGCGAGCTTCTTGTTGATCTCACCTGCTCCGAGATAAACGGAGAGACCTTATACAAGCAGAATGCGGGAGGCGCTCCCGCAAACGTTGTCTGCATGGCTTCAAAGCTGGGTGCGTCAACGGGATTTATCGGAAAAATAGGCAGAGATATGTTCGGATTTTATCTGAAAAAGGTTTTGTATGAACATAAGGTGGATACAAGAGGACTTATTCTCGACCCCAATTATTCCACCACCCTTGCATTCGTGAAAAACGACGAGGACGGCGACAGGGATTTTGTTTTTTACCGCACTCCCCAGACCGCTGCCGACCTTAACCTGCGATACGGCGAGGTCAACAGGGAGCTTATCGACAGCTGCAAAATATTTCATTTCGGCTCTCTTTCAATTTCCGCAGAGCCTTCAAGAACGGCAACGATCAATTCCGTTGAATATGCAAAAATGCAGGGCAAGATAATTTCCTACGACCCCAACTGGAGACCTCTCCTCTGGGATTCCAAGGAAGCAGGCATAAGAGCCATGCGCAGCGCAGTTCAGTATGCGGACATCATCAAGGTATCCGAAAACGAGCTGCAGCTCATCACCGACTGCGGAGCGCTTATCCCCGCAGTGGCAAAGCTCCTTGAATCGGGAGTAAAGATAATCTGCATAACACAGGGAGCAAAGGGCTGTATCATCGCCACTTCCAAGGGTATAGAGCGATATCCCGCTTATAAAGTTAAATCGGTTGACACCTTAGGCTCGGGAGACAGCTTTTTCGGAGCATTTCTCTATAAGCTCGCAGAGCTTGAAAAATCCCCCGAGGAGCTTGACAGTGATGATATCATGGAAATGGCGATGTTTTCAAACGCCTGCGGAGCGCTCTGCTCCACAAAGCAGGGTGCGATTCCTGCCATGCCATCAAAGTAAGAGATTCTGGAGCTAATGGAAAAGGTCAAGCCCGAACAGAACTGATAATAAAAATTAGGACAGCCGCAGTTATTTTTCTGTGGCTGTCCTCTGTTTTTTCTTATCAAGAATATCCTTGGTTCGCTTGTCGGCATATCTTCTGAGAGCATTTATATCCTTTTCGTCTGCGTAATCTATCCCCACACGCTTTCGCCGCTCTATATCGGGATGGAAGCCGTCATCGGCAATGTAAATCGCAGGATTGCCGATAACCGAGCTGCCGTTTAAGCTCTTGTCTATCTTTAAATATTTCGTGAGCTTTGCAGGTCCGTCATATTTTTCGCAGGCTCGGATAAGAACGCCCTGAGGCTGCTCCTTTTCTCCCGTTATGATGTTAAAAAGCCAGTGGATACCGTAACAGAGATATACATAAATTGTCCCCGCTTCTCTGTATAATAGCTCTGTACGGGCAGTTCTCCCCTTTGAAGCGTGGCAGGCGGTGTCCTCCTCGCCGCCGTAGCTTTCCGTTTCGGTAATTCTCAGAACAAGCTCCCCGTCCTCCGTGTTTCGGACAATGAGCTTTCCCACAAGCTCCTCTGCAACCTTATCACAGTTACGGTGAAAAAATTCTTCTCCCAGAGGGGTCATTTTATTTATCATTGTCCTCGTCTCTTTCGTTTCGTGACATTTTTATTTGGTTCTGTCTCATTTCACGGTAGAAATCCCTGTGTTTGAAGCGGTTGATGAAGCGTCCGAAATGATCCTTTCCGAAAAATATCAGGTACACTAAAAATGCAATGAACACCGAAAGCTGAAATCCGAGAGCGAACATGGGCATAATGAAATAATACTGAAATGCCTGAACGAATCCCCAGACCATGAAAACTGCGTCAATCAGAGCCAACCATTTTGCTTCGATGGGAATTACAAAAAACATCATAAAACGATGATGGGGATTTAAATGTGCGAAAACAAGAAACAGTGAGAAATAAAGATACGATGCGTTCGTATATCCCGTCACAAAGCCCGAAATGAGTAGCAGCACCGCTCCCAGCAGAAAATACATGGTAAGATTATGGCTGCCCCATTCATTCTCCACCGCCTTGCCGATCATATAATAAAAATAGACCGAGAAAACTATCCAGAGGGGATCGCCCGTCTGAGGCAGCATCAGAAATGTGATTATCCTCCACACCTGTCCCTCAAGGATAGCGGCTCTGTTAAAGGAGAGAAAGGAGGATAACATTCCCTCCGTAAAAAGATCCCCCACGAATATTATCGCCATGGAGGCGGCGATGTAGGTCATCAGGTTTTCAAGGGCGATATTCCTGAAAAAGCGTTTTATCTTGTAGGAAAAATTCATCACAAAGGCTCCTTGTAAATTATTTTAAAATTATTATATCACATTACTTCCGATATTTCAAGGAAAACTATTGCAAAACAAACAAAAATGAGTTATAATATATTTACATAAAAAAATAAGAAAGGTCGTTTATTTACAATGAGCTACACTGTTACACCCGAATCCATCATCGGAGATATCCTTGACGCTGACATGGACACCGCTCCCTATTTCTTTGAGATAGGTATGCACTGCCTCGGCTGCCCCGCTTCAAGGGGAGAGTCCATTGCAGACGCCTGCGCAGTTCACGGAACCGATGTAAATGCTCTTGTGGCAAAGCTCAACGAGCATTTTTCCAAAAAGGCGTAAGCCCTGCTAAGGAACGGGAAGCGGCGGTAAAATGCCGTTTCCCTATTTTTATTAATGATTTGAAAGACGGTTTTATATAAATGATTTTAAAGGATAAAAGACTTCTTGTGTGCGCAGAGCTTGTTACGGGGGACTTTATCTGCGATATCGGCACCGACCACGGCTATCTCCCCGCTCATATGATTCTGTCGGGAAAATGCCGCAGAGCAGTGGCTGCGGATATAAACGAAATGCCCCTTGAAGCCGCAAGAAGCATTTTTATGAAGGAAAGCATTTCGGACAAGGCTGAATTTTACCTGTCGGACGGCTTAAAAAACGTTCCCCTTGAAGGGGTGACGGATATCGTTATCGCAGGCATGGGCGGCGAGCTTATCTCACGGATAATCGCCGCTGACGAAAGAGCAAAAAAATGCGGCGCTGCGTTTATCCTCCAGCCCATGACAAAGGCGGCGGAGCTTAGAAAATTCCTTGCGGAAAACGGCTTTGAGACCGACTGCGAAAAGGGCGTAAGAGAGGGCAGATTCATCTATTCGGTAATGCGCTGCCGATATACGGGAAATTGCAGGAGCTTGACCCCTACGGAAGAATATTCGGGCAGGCTTGACCCTGATATCTCTTTGGACAGGGAATACATCCTGCTTCAGTCGGACAGGCTTTCAAATGCCGCAGAGGGAATGAAGGAAAAATATCCCGAAAGGTCGGCGGAGCTTATGAAAATATCCCATGAGCTGCGTGATATATGCGAAAAAAGTGCAGGGAGGATATAACATGAAAATTAGATTTCACATTCCGAATTTTATAGACAGATTTACGGGCAGAATGAATCTGACCCTTATCGGCATGATAAAAAAAGCCCCCCAGATGTTTTACGATAATATTGAGATAGCAAG
>JAGBFZ010000368.1 GCA_018110855.1 Oscillospiraceae bacterium | reverse complement strand
TGAGCTTTCGGGATATGAGAGAGCTTCTTTCGCTCAAGGATGAGGCTGAGGATAACAGAAATTATGCTGCAATTATTCTTATCGACAACTTTGACGAGCTTTTTTACAAGGCTGCTGATTCGGACAAGGCTCTCGTTACTGCTCAGATAGACAAGCTGACTGAGACCTTTATTGAAAAGCACAACGGTATCCTTAAAAAAATATCCGACGACCGCTATTTCGCTATTATCAGCGAAAAGGAGATAAGAGCTATGATGGAGGAGAAATTTAACTCCTTCATTAACGAGATACACAAAATTACCGTTTCGGACCGCTTTCCAGTTACCCTTTCTATGGGCATCGGCAGAGGCGGCGCAAACCTGAGAGAAAGCGAGGAGATCGCACGCAGCGCTCTGGAAATGACTCAGAGACGAGGCGGCGATCAGATCGCTGTCAAGTACAGCAGGATAGACTCGAAATACAATTTCTTCGGCGGTCAGTCCGAAAGGATCGAGGATAACGACAAAACAAGAAACAGAGTTTTCAGCAACAATCTCTATGATCTTATCTCAGGCTCGGATATTGTCCTTCTCATGGGTCATGCAAGAAGCGATATGGATGCTGTGGGTTCAGCTTCGGGTCTTTGCGGTGCGATAAGAGCTATGGGCTTCAGGTCTCATGTTTTCGTGAACAAGAACACCACTCAGGCAATGTCCGTGATCAAGCGGCTTCAGCCCAGAATAGATTCCAATCTTCCTTCCGAGGACGATTCAATTATTATTGATGAGTACAAGGAGCTTTTTATCTCGGAGGAAGAGGCTCTTTCCCGCATGACTGAAAACACTCTCCTTATCATCACGGATGTCAGCAACAAGGCTCAGCTTGACAGCATTGCCATCTATGAAAAGGCTGAGAAGGTGGTTTATATAGATCACCATATGGAGGAAAGAAACATTATTGACAACGCTCTTAACAAGCGTGTTGACAACAAGGCTTCTTCTGCCAGCGAGATCGTTACCGAGATCATTCAGTTCCTCCCGCTGGACAAAAAGCTCCCCCGCTTCTTCGCTGACGGTCTCCTTGCGGGAATTACTCTTGATACAAAGGATTTTGTTATCAAGACAAGGACAAGGACCTATGAGGCGGCGGCTTATCTCAAATCACTTGATGCTGACCCATTTTCAGTCAAAAAGCTTTTTGCAAACTCCCTTGAGGATAATATTCTCAGGTCGAAGTTTATCGAAAATGCTGAGATTTACAAAAAATGCGTTATCACCTATATTGAGGAAAAATATCCAAACATCAGCGTCATTGCTGCTCAGGCTGCAGATCAGCTCCTCAACACCAGAGACGTTCAGGCAAGCTTTGCGGCTTATCCGGGAATCGACAAGGATGGCGACCCTGCTGCCATCATCTCCGCACGCTCCTTCGGCACAGATACAGGCGGTCTCAGTGTTCAGCCGTTTATGGTAAAGCTGGGCGGCGGCGGTCAGCAGACTCAGGCGGCAGCCTCCGTCAAGGGTATTTCTCCCAAGGAGCTGACAGAAAGGCTCAAAGCGGTCATTGACGAGTACAGAGACAGCGTCAAGCCTATCGGCTCCCCGGACAGCGGCTCCGAAAGCAAGGAATGATCATATGAGTTTTTTATCAAAGCTGTATTATACTGCTGCGGGAGCTGTAAAAAGGCTTACGGGCAGGGTGGCTCCCACTCTTTATATGGAAGAGATCGAAAAGCATTTCGCAGATGTGTTTGAATACAAATTGGACGAGGCGAGGGTTTTTCACGAGCTTATGTCGGATTTCGTTCACATAGATGTGCATATCGTTCCACCATGCGAAAAGCGTCCCTTTTATCTGCTTTTTACCACGGGAATGAGCGATCTTCCCATGTCGCTTCCCGAGGACTGCTCATGGGATGACAAGAAGATCAACGAGAGAGCCGAGCTTTACTGTCTGCTTCCCCCCGACTGGAAATTTGACGGCTTCGGGGACAACAGGGAAGCGCTGCGGTATATGTGGATAATTACTGCTCTCAAGCAGGCGGCAAGATATCCACATCAATGTCAAAGCTGTCTCGGCAGTATGCACTCCCTGCAGTTTACCGAGGAAAACACTCCCTTTGCCGACAACACAGGCTTCTGCTCGGCGGTGTTCCTTCATTCGGACAGCAATGACTTCGGCGGAAAATATGGCGACAGGCTGAATTATTTCCGCACCGAGGACGGAGCCTATATCAATCTCCTCTGCTTTATCCCCATGTACGAGGACGAGATGAATTTCAAGATAGAAAAGGGCGGCAGTGAGCTTTTCTTGCGGCTCTTCGGGGAAACTGTTACCGATTTTTCTCAGCTTATCATTGATATAAACAGAGAAAGCGTATGCATGAACAAATGCATATAATACTTATTTTGGGAGGTTATTTTTATGAAAGTAATTTTTTTACAGGACGTTAAGGGCTCGGGCAAAAAGGGCGAGGTAAAGGAAGTTTCCGACGGATATGCAAGAAATTTCCTCATCGGAAAGGGACTTGCTGTGGAGGCTACCCCTAAGAATATGTCCGATCTGGCAGGCAAGAAGTCTTCCGAACAGCACAAGGCTGATGTGGCAAGGCAGGAGGCTCTTGACAACGCTGCCAAGCTCAAGGGCAAGAACGTTGTTATCAAGGCTAAGGCAGGCGCAGGCGGAAAGCTCTTCGGCGCTGTTACCGCTTCCCATGTGGCTGACGCTGTTTCTGAGCAGCTTGGAATTTCCGTTGAAAAGAAGAAGATCGCTCTTTCTTCCGAAATAAAGGCTTTCGGCGGTTATACCGCAGAGGTAAAGCTGCATTCGGGCATTTCCGAGAAGATCACTGTCAACGTTGTTGAGGAATAAGGAGAAGGCATGGATTTTGACGAGATCGCAGGGCGGGAAGTCCCCCACAGCGTTGAGGCTGAACAGACTATTATAGGCGCTGTGCTTCTTAACTCGGAGCTGCTGGGAACGGCTATGAATTATGTCAAGCCCGAAAGCTTCTTCGTTTCTAAGCACAGAGACCTTTTTGCCATTATCATCAGACTTTTTACTCTTGGTGTTAATTCCGATATTATTACTGTTCTCAATGAGGCTGTTCAGGAGGGCATTTTCGAGGACGAAGGTTCGGGCAAGGAATATCTTGCTGCCATTATGAACGGCGTTCCCACCCTTGCTAATATTGAAAGCTACTGCAAGATCGTTGAGGAGAAATATTATCTGCGCTCCCTTATGGAGGCGGCTAAGAAGATCATCGAAAACTGCTCCGAGGGCGCTGAGCCTGCTTCTGTTATTCTCGATTCTGCTGAGCAGATGATATATGACATCAGGCAGGGCAAGGAGGTTGACGGTCTTACCAAGATAGACGAGGTGCTTCTTGACACCTATGACCACCTGAACCGCATTTCGGGCGTTGACAAGGAGAAATATCAGGGCGCTAAGTCGGGTTATGCCGATCTGGATAATGTTATAAGCGGTCTTAACAAGTCTGACCTGCTTATCCTTGCTGCTCGTCCCGGTATGGGAAAGACTTCCTTTGCGCTTAATATAGCTGCAAATGTTTGCAGGCGTTCCGCTGATAAGGAGGTTGTCGTTTTCTCTCTGGAAATGTCAAAGGAGCAGCTTGTTACCCGTATGCTCTCAGCTGAGAGCCTTGTGGACAGCGATCACCTTATAAAAGGAAACATTGACGACAAGGACTGGGAAAAGCTCGCTCAGGGCGCTGACAGAATGGCGGGAATGAATCTCTATCTTGACGATACGGCAGGCATTACTGTTGTTCAGATGAAGGCTAAGCTGCGCAGGCTCAAAAATGTGGGGCTTGTTATTATCGACTATCTCCAGCTTATGAATTCAAGCAAGCGGACCGAAAACCGTGTTAACGAGATATCTGACATCACAAGGCAGCTGAAGCTTATGGCTAAGGAGCTTAATGTTCCTGTTATCACCCTTTCTCAGCTTTCACGTTCCGTTGAATCACGTCCCGACAAGAGACCCTTGCTCTCCGACCTGCGTGAATCGGGTTCTATTGAGCAGGACGCTGATATTGTTATGTTCCTCTATCGTGACGGCTATTACAACAAGGACAAGACCGAAGATGTGAATCTGGCTGAATGTATCGTTGCAAAAAACCGTCATGGCGAGACTGGCACTGTTAATCTTCGCTGGAACGGTCAGTACACCCTGTTTATCAGCGAGGACAGACGGTATGCGCCCTCTGAAAGCTGATATGGGCGTGTTAGATTCTGTTCGGGAAACTGTCTCCCGTTATGATATGATAAAAAAGGGCGGCAGGGTGATTGTATGCCTTTCGGGCGGCGCTGACAGCGTTTGCCTGCTGAGAGTTCTTAATGCGCTTGCCGATGAGCTTAACATCTCACTTTCCGCTGTTCATGTGAATCATTGTCTGCGGGGTGAGGAAAGCGACAGGGATATGCGCTTCTGCGAGGAGCTTTGCGGTGAGCTTAATATTCCTCTGACTGTTTCTCATGTGGACGTGAAGGGCTACTGCGATAAAAACGGCGTTTCCTGCGAGGACGGCGCAAGGCAGCTCCGATACGGGGTTTTTGAAGAGGAATCCCGCAGGCTTGGAGGTGCGCTCATTGCCACCGCTCACAACAAGGGCGACAGCAGCGAGACCGTTCTCTTTAATCTGACAAGGGGAACGGGCATAAAGGGTCTGAGGGGTATTCCGCCCGTCAGAGACAATATTATCCGTCCGCTCCTTGGGGTTACAAGGAAGGAGATTGAGGAATATCTGCAAAGCATCGGGCAGGATTTTGTTACCGACAGCACCAATCTAACTGAGAATTATTCACGCAACATTATCAGGCACAGGGTGGTTCCCGTGCTTGAGGGAATCAACATGAATTTGCATGAGGCGGTTTCCCGTTTATCCGAAAGCGCTGCGGAGGACGAGGAATATTTCGATATGCTTTTACGCTCTGTTCCCCATAATGAGATCTTCCGATATCCCCCGTCGGTGCGGAAAAGATATATCCGCAAAATGCTCTCTGAGGCAGGTGCGGAGTGTTCCTATGAAAGGATAAATATCCTTGACGGAATGATGATCTCGGGGAAAAACGCTAAATATGACCTGAAGGGCAATTTATTTGCTGTTTTCAATGATGGCATTATGGATATCCTTGAGCTTCATTCCCATGAGAACCTTTTATTTGAAAAAGCTATCGGAATTTCCGATGATTCCGAAATTATCATTCCCGAATTTGATAAAACGGTGATAATTCGGAGAGCTTGCAATGATATTTTCCGTTCCGAGGGCAATGTTCAAAAAAAATTAACAAATAGCTTTGTAAATTGTGATAAAATACAAGGTGTTGTTACTTTACGGAACAAGCGGGACGGCGACTGCATCCGCTTTAATAACCGAGGCGTTACTACAAAGCTGAAAAAGCATTTCAATTCTCTGAAGCTCTCAAAGCATGAGCGGCTGTCCGCTCTTGTTATGGAGGACGAGCAGGGGCTTATCTGGTGCGAATACGGCGGTGCGGCGGAAAGAGTTTCTCCACATCCCTTTACTGATAACAACAGGATAGTTGAAATTTTAGTCAGAAAGACGGCGGATAATGATTACCGAAACTATAAATAATTACGGATACAGCGGAATAAAGCAGATCCTTTTTTCCGCTGATGATATTAAGAAAAAAATCAAGGAAGCAGGCATGAAGATTTCCCGTGATTATGCGGGAAAGCCGCTTCTGCTCATAAGCATTCTCAAAGGCTCCTTCGTGTTCCTTTCCGATCTGTGCAGGGCGGTGGAGATACCCTGCGAGGTCGGCTTTATGGCGGCTTCAAGCTACTATAACGGTACTGTTTCTTCGGGAAATGTGAAAATTACCCTCGACCTTGACAGGGATATCTCAAAATATCATGTTGTCATTGCCGAGGATATCATAGATACGGGCAGGACCCTTGCAAGCATTTGCGAACTGCTCCGCAAGCGCGATCCTCTTTCCCTCAGCGTTTACACTCTCCTTGACAAGCCCTCCCGCCGTGAGGTGGATTTTTCGGCGGACGTGAGCCTGTTTACCGTTCCCGACCTGTTTGTGGTGGGCTACGGTCTGGACTGCGGAGAGAAATTCAGAAATCTTCCCTATATCGCAGAGGCAGAGCTTTAATTTTATGCAGTCCTATATTTTTACAGTGGATACGGAGGTTTTCCGTATCAAGAAAGGAAAATCAGCAGATGAAAAAAGGCAGCGGTTTATTTATTTACATTATAATAGCCATTGTTCTGATGTTTTCAATGGTCTATTTTCTGAGACAGTCTACTCAGACAAAATCCGAATACACATATTCCCAGATAATGGAATATTTTGATAATTATGAGGTTTCAAAATACACCTTCGATCTGGGCACAGGCGAGCTGAAAATGACAGTCAATACCACTGAGGGACCCAAGGATATTCAGTACACCGTTCCCAATGTAAGCATTTTTATTGACGAGATACAGTATTCCGAGGGCGGCGAGGATAATTACAGAGAGGCTTACAACAAGCTCCATCCCGACGCTCCTCTCAGTCAGGATTATTACAAGATTCAGGACAACACATGGCTTTACAACGTTCTCCCCTCCATTGTTCTCATTATTCTTATGGTGGCGCTGTTCATCTTTATGATGAGACAGGCGGGCGGCGGCTCTAAGCTCAACAACTTCGGCAAGGCTAACATCAAGAATCAGTCCAAGAAGAAAAACACCTTCAAGGACGTGGCAGGCGCTGAAGAGGAAAAGCAGGAGCTTGCGGAGATCGTTGACTTCCTTAAAAATCCCAAGAAATACAATGACATCGGCGCAAGAATACCCAAGGGCGTACTTCTCATGGGCCCTCCGGGTACCGGTAAGACCCTTCTTGCAAAGGCTGTTGCAGGCGAGGCAGGCGTTCCTTTCTTCTCTATCTCAGGTTCGGACTTCGTTGAGATGTTTGTCGGCGTGGGTGCCAGCCGTGTTAGAGACCTTTTTGAGACTGCTAAGAAAAATGCTCCCGCCATTGTTTTCATTGACGAGATAGACGCTGTGGGCCGTCAGAGAGGTGCAGGTCTTGGCGGCGGTCATGACGAGCGTGAGCAGACCCTTAATCAGCTCCTTGTTGAGATGGACGGTTTTGAGGGCAATGAGGGCGTTATCGTTATCGCTGCCACAAACAGACGTGATATTCTTGACCCCGCTCTGCTCCGTCCCGGACGTTTCGACAGAGAGGTTATGGTGGGTTATCCCGATGTTAAGGGAAGAGAGGAAATTCTCAAGGTTCATGCCAAGAACAAGCCTCTTGCTCCCGATGTTGATCTCAAGGTAATTGCTAAGACTACTCAGCAGTTTACGGGTGCCGATCTTGAAAATCTGCTTAATGAGGCGGCTCTTCTTGCCGCTCGTCACGACAGACGGGCTATTACTGAGGAGGATATTGAAGAGGCTACTGTTAAGGTTGTTTCGGGTCCTGAAAAGAAGTCGCATATCGTTACAGACCGTGACAGAAGAATCACTGCATATCACGAGGCCGGTCACGCTGTTGCGGCATATAATCTTCCCGAATGTGAAAAGGTTCACATGGTAACAACCATTCCCCGCGGCGACGCAGGCGGATTTACTATGGTTCGTCCCGAAACCGATGACGAGCACGTTTCAAGGGGAAAGATGTATCAGGATATCGTAATGGGTCTGGGTGGTCGTGTTGCAGAAGCTATTACCTTTGAGGATATCTACACGGGCGCTTACGGCGATATTCAGATGGTTACAAAGCGTGCAAGAGCCATGGTCACTAAGGTCGGCTTCTCCGATCAGCTTGGTCCTGTGGCTTACGGTGGTAGCAGCGATGAGGTTTTCCTTGGCAGAGATTACGGTCACACTCAGAATTACAGCGAAGCTACTGCTGCTATGATAGACGAGGAAATAAGACGCATTATCAACAAGGCTTACAATGAATGTGAGGAACTGCTCAAATCTCACAGAACTCAGCTTGACGATCTTGCCGAGTATCTTCTTGAATATGAAAAGATCAATGGTGATGATTTTGACAAGCTTATGAAGGGCGAGCTGAAGTGGGAAAAGAATGACAAAAAGGCTGAGGATAAGACTGACGATTCTGAAACAAAGGAAGAGGATGCAAAGTCCGAAACCGAGGAAAAGACAGAGGAAAAGCCTCAGGACAAGCCCGAGGATAACAAGGAATAATTTTAAAGCTCCGAACCTATCGGTTCGGAGCTTTTGTCATGATACAAAAAATGCCGCACATTTTCATGTGCGGCATAAAATTATTTGCTGTTTCGTTCAGCCATAAGACCGTCCTTGATTCCCTGCATGATGACATCTCTTGCCTTGACTGCTTCCTCCTTGGGCAGAGGTTCGACATCTGCAAGTGCGTAGTCTATGCCGAGATTTTTATACTTCACCTTGCCCATATCGTGGTAGGGAAGCACATCAAGCGCCTTGACAGATTTCAGTCCCGAAATGAACACGCCCAGCTCATGAAGATATTTATCATTCTGAGTTATTCCCGGAACGACAACATGACGTATCCAGAGCTCCTTTTTCTTTGCGCTGGCGTATTTTGCAAAGGCAAGGATATTTTTGTTGCTCTGTCCTGTGAGCTTTTTATGCTCCTCGTCGTCAATATGCTTGATATCAAGCATTATTACGTCGGTAACGTCCATGAGTCTGTCCACGGCTGCGGTATTTTCGGGGTTGAAGGTGATTCCCGAGGTATCGAGGCAGGTGTGTATCCCCCGCTCCTTCGCTTTTTCAAAAAGCTCGGTAAGGAAAGGGAGCTGAGCCATCGGCTCTCCGCCTGTGCAGGTAATTCCTCCGCCTTTGAGAAACTCCTTGACACCATCATACATATCAAGTATCTCCTCGGCGGTGACTGCCTTGCCCACGTCGTTTTTTTCGGTGTGAAACTCCCATGTATCGGGATTGTGGCAATAGAGGCACCTCATAGGGCACCCTTGGAAAAAGACGACGAACCTGATACCGGGTCCGTCGACTGTTCCGAACGATTCAGTTGAATGAATGAAGCCGTTCATAAGCTCGGTTGATTACAGGGAAGCGTGGAATGTTCTTGCGATAACGTCGTCCTGCTGCTCCTTGGTGAGCTTGATGAAGTTTACTGCGTATCCGGATACACGGATAGTGAGCTGAGGATAGTTCTCGGGGTGCTTCTGTGCATCGAGAAGGGTATCTCTTGTGAACACGTTAACATTGAGGTGGTGGCCGCCCTTGGTTGCATAACCGTCAAGAAGGCCTACGAGGTTGTTTATCTGCTGTGCATTTGCTGCCATAGTAAAAACTCCTTTCAAATTATCGTTAAAATTATACTTGGTTGGTGTACTTTCTATACGCTAATTATAACATAAAATTATGTTTTTTTTGTGCCGATAGTCTTAACATATTGTAAAGACTATCGGCTCAAATTTTTCATTCAGACAGGTTTATCTGTGGACTGATTTATCTGTCATTGTCGCTGGTGTTGGGGATATTAGCGCAAGTGGGGCAAAGTGCGTCGATATCGAGATCGCCTACAAATACGCCGCCGTCCTTACCGAGTGCATCGGGAATGATGGAGAAGGTATTGGAAATACCATCCTGTGCATTGGAGAACTGGAGCTTGGATACAGAAGAAAGGGATGCGGAAGCACCATGAGTATCTCTGCCGTGCATGGGGTTAGCACCGGGTGCGAGAGGCACGCCGAGCTTACGTCCATCGGGTGTGGAGCCTGTCTTCTTTCCGTATACAACGTTGGAAGTAATTGTAAGGATAGAAGTTGTAGGCAGACCGTTTCTGTATGTATGCTGCTGACGGATCTTGTTCATGAAGCGGTTGAGGATATCCTCAGCGATCTCGTCAACACGGTCATCATCGTTGCCGTACTTGGGGAAGTCACCCTCGATCTCGTAATCTACTACGATACCCTGCTCGTTTCTGATGGTCTTGACCTTAGCATACTTGATAGCGGAGAGGGAGTCTGCTACAACGGAGATGCCTGCGATACCTGTTGCGAAGTATCTCTTTACCTCTCTGTCGTGGAGAGCCATCTGGAGGCTTTCGTAGCAGTACTTATCGTGCATATAGTGAATGATGTTGAGGGTGTTTACATAAAGCTCTGCGAGCCATGTCATCATGTCATCGTACTTCTCCATTACCTCATCGAAATCAAGATACTCGGAGGTGATGGGTCTGAACTTTGTTGCTACCTGTACGCCGCTGATCTCGTCAACACCGCCGTTGATAGCGTAGAGAAGGCACTTAGCGAGGTTTGCTCTTGCGCCGAAGAACTGCATTTCCTTGCCGACTCTCATGGAGGATACGCAGCAAGCGATTGCGTAATCATCTCCGTGGGTTACTCTCATAAGGTCATCGTTCTCGTACTGGATGGAAGATGTATTGATAGAGATCTTTGCGCAGTATGCCTTCCATGCAGCGGGAAGTCTTGTGGACCAGAGAACAGTCATGTTAGGCTCGGGAGATGTGCCCAGATTCTCGAGAGTGTGGAGATAACGGAAGGAGGTCTTTGTAACCATATGTCTGCCGTCGATTCCCATACCGCCGAGGGACTCTGTTACCCACTGGGGGTCGCCGGAGAAGAGGGCGTTATACTCGGGAGTTCTTGCAAATCTAACGAGACGGAGCTTCATGATGAAATGGTCGATAAGCTCCTGAGCTTCAACTTCGGTGATTCTGCCCAGCTTGAAGTCTCTCTCGAAGTAGATATCGAGGAATGTGGATGTACGTCCGAGGGACATTGCTGCGCCGTTCTGATCCTTTACAGCGCCCAGATAGCCGAAGTATACAGCCTGAACTGCTTCCTTAGCGGTTACTGCGGGCTTGGAAATATCGCAGCCGTAGATCTCTGCCATCTTCTTGAGGTTCTCGAGAGCACGGATCTGCTCAGCGATCTCCTCTCTTGCGCGGATCTTTTCCTCGGTCATGGGGCAGGTGTAGAAAGCCTTCTGCTCCTTCTTGTCCTCGATAAGTCTGTCAACGCCGTACAGAGCAACACGTCTGTAGTCGCCGATGATTCTTCCTCTGCCGTATGCATCGGGGAGACCTGTGAGGATATGAGCGGTTCTTGCTGCTCTCATTTCGGGAGTGTATACATCGAATACGCCTGCGTTATGAGTCTTGCGGTATTCTGTGAAGATGTGGCTGATCTCAGGGTCAACCTTGTAGCCGTTGTCGGAGCAAGCCTTTTCAGCCATTCTGAGGCCGCCGTAGGGCATGAGTGCTCTCTTGAAGGGCTTGTCTGTCTGGAGACCAACGATCTGCTCCAGATCCTTTTCAATATAGCCTGCGCCGTGAGATACGAGAGAGGATACTACCTTTGTATCCATATCGAGAACGCCGCCTGCTTCTCTTTCCTTCTTAGCAAGCTCCATTACGTCGTCCCAGAGCTTCTTGGTAGCGTCTGTGGGATCTGCAAGGAAGCTTTCGTCGCCGTCATAGGGAGTATAGTTCTTCTGGATAAAGTCACGGACATTGATCTCCTTTGTCCACTGACCGCCCTTGAAGCCTTCCCATTCCTGTGGCATCTGATTCATAGTTTATTTTCCTCCTTCAATCTTTCGCACCGCCCTTATGAGGTTGTGCGAAGCTATCTTCCGTGCCGTCCTTATGGGACTGCACAAAGCTGTAAAATAAAATAATTTTGCCGTTATGTACAATAATGCACATAAATATTTATAGCAGACCCGTTTTTATGCTTTCACACCAAACCGGTCTGATAAACTATACTCACACGGTATTATTTCAACACCATAAAAAAGCAGAATTTATGCCGATGGACAGCCGATTCTGCGCTCTTCTTCAGCTTCACTATTATAATACAACATTTGCACACAATTGTCAAGTGGTTTTTATGTTATTTTGGCAATTTTAATAAAAAATTGACCTCCTTTTCACCAAAACAACAGCCGCCGATCTCAGATCGGCGGCATATCTCAGAATTATGCTGTATAATCAGTGTACAAGCTTGTTTCCGCACTCTGCGCAGAACTTTGCAGTCTCGCTGGTGATCTTTGCTCCGCACTGGTCGCAGAACTTGATCTTGGGCTTTGCTGCTTCAACAGGCTTGCTCTGCTCTGCAGGCTGTACAGGCTTTGCAGGCTCGGCGGGCTTAGCAGGAGCTGCGGGCTGTACGGGCTTTGCAGGCTCGGCAGGCTTAACGGGAGCTGCGGGCTGTACGGGCTTCGCTGCTTCAACGGGCTTAGCAGGTGCAGCGGGCTGTACGGGCTTTGCCGCTTCAACAGGCTTAACAGGTGCAGCGGGCTGTACGGGCTTTGCCGCTTCAATAGGCTTAACAGGTGCAGCGGGCTGTACGGGCTTTGCTGCTTCAACAGGCTTACTCTGTGCGCCATCAATAGGCTTGATGGGCTTGACCTCGGGAATTGAGGACACAACCACTTCAATAGGCTTGATGGGCTTGATAGGCTCGGGCTTCTTCTCGGGAACAGCCTCGGGCTTCTTTTCGGTAGCAGCTTCGGGCTTCTTCTCGGGAGTAGCCTCGGGCTTGGGAGCAATGACTTCCTTCTCGGCAGCCTCTGCCTTCTTTCTTGCCTCGTCAATATCCTTCTGCTCCTGCTCAAGTTCAAGCAGCTTTGCTTCTTCGGCAGCCTTGATCTCTTCCGCTTCCTTGAGCTTCGCATCAACCTTAGACTTCTGAATAGCTGCAAGAACTCCATTCATCACCTTTGCAGTAGGCTCAAATGCCTTCTTTTCAAAGTTGGAGTGAAGATCTGTTGTCTTTCCGTTCTTTTCGATGACCTTTAGAGATGCTCCGAAAACGCCGCTCTTGCCTTCAAATCTTTCGATCTGATCAATGGGAATATGCAGGAGACCCGATGTTTTGCCCATTCCGTAAAGATATTCGGTGGTGAGCAAATAGGATTCCTCGGGGTGCCCCATGGTAAATTCATGCACAAACACAGGGAGCTCAAACTGCTCTGTTCTCGCATAGGTATTCTGGATCTTAACATAAACGCTCTCAAAGGATTTGGAAATACCGGGGATATAGAACTGAGATTCCTTAACACTGTTTTCGTACATGAGCTTCTTCATCAGCTCCACAAAGCCGTCTCTCTCAACTGTCTTGATATTTGTGATATGAAGCTCGACCTGAGTGATAAAGCGCTTCTTGGTATCTGCGTCGATATCCATTGCGTTGATATCCTTGATAAGCTCGAAGCTGCTATGTTCACCCGCATTTCCGAGATTTTTGCATTTCTCGGACAGTATATTCGCATCCGCCTCGCGGATCTTGGAATTCACCTTGCCGATATACCTCTGGAGCATATCGTCGGGAGCGTGATTTTCGTTTTTGTTGATCTTCTCGAGAAGGACGATAAGCTCTGCACGGCTCATGGAATTGATCTTCTCGGTGAGCTTTGTATAATACTGAACATGGAGATTTGCAACCGCTTCGTCGATCCTCTTGATGAAGGGGAAGGTGATCTCGGGAATGAAATCGCCGTCGGATATCTTCTCCTTGATCTCGGCAAGCTTTTTAAGGTCATGGCTCGCAATATCGCCGCAGAGCTTTTCAAGCTCCTGTCTCTGGAGAAGCTCTCTGCGCTCCTTCAGCTTGGCTTCGGACGCCTCGTAAAGCTTGGGATCAAGAGCGGGCTTGCGCTTGTCAAGCTCATCTGCAAATTTGTCAAGCTCCTCGGCGGTGAGCTTCTCAATAGAAGCCATCTGCTTGTCAAATTCAGCCTTGTCAAGCTGCTTGAGACGGCTTTCGATCTGCTCGGCATATGCCTTGCCGGGCTCCTTATATTCAGGTGTATCGTTAAGAGCCAGCTTCATGCTCAGAAGCTTATCCTTGGGCGCGCTCTGGATATTTTTGCAAAGCTCGGCAAGCTCCTGCTTGATAAGGGTCTCGGTGCGCTCGTCGATCTGCTTGATGTATTTTGCGGAAAGTTCCTTGTCGAATTCTCCGCCCGAAAGCGCCTCCCTGAGCTTTGAAAGCTCCTTTCTGGGAGTTGTGCCGATATTCTTGCAGAGATTCTCCATCTCAGCCTTCATAAGCGTGATCTCACAGCTTCTGATCTTCTCAAGATATGGAGCGGTATTTTCCTTCTTGAAGCCAAGTGCGGCAATATCTGCCGAAAGCTTCTCAAGCTCGGGCTTTTTAAGCTTTGCGATATCCTTGCACATTGCGTCAAGCTTATCGGTCTCTATCTTATTGAAGCGCTTGTCGATCTCCTCAAAATACTTCTTCACATACTCGGGATCGAACTTCTCGTTCTTAAGCTTCTCGGAAAGAGCTGCAAGCTCGGGCTTGAACATATTGCCGATATTCTTGCACAGGTCATCGGCTTCCTTATTGTAAAGGGTCTTTCTTCTTGCCTTGATGGTATCGAAATAGCCCGATGTAAGCTCCTCGGGATATTTCTCGTCAGCCAGTGCCTTTTCAAGAGAATCGAGCTTTGCATGATCCATAGTGGGGATATCCTTGCACATTTCTGAAAGCTCTGCCTTGAGAAGCGCCTTTGCTCTCTCCTCGGTCATGGGGAGATATTTCTTTGTGATATCCTCGGGATATTTTTCGCTCTTCAGCTCTTCGATTATCTTGTCAAGGTCTGCCTTATTCATCTGAGGAATTGTATCGCACTTCTTGATAAACTCGGCATTTTTAAGCTCGGTCTCACGGGAATCAAGCTGAGCCTTGTATTTGTCGGTGAGGGCTGCGGGATATTTGCCCGACGCTATGACTGCTCTCAGGCTGTCGAGCTTTGCCTTGTCGGCATCTGCAATGCCTGCAAATGCGTCCGAGACCTCCTTGGAAAGAAGCTCCTGCTTTCTTGCGTCGATCTCCTTCTTATAAGTAGCCTTGAGACCTTCTCTGCATTTAACTGTACCGAGCTTTGAAAGCATTTCGTCAAGGGTCTTGTTATCTGCTGCGGCAATGCCCTTGCAGAGTGCGGAAAGCTCTGCTCTTGCAAAGCCGTCTCTTGCCTCTGCGATCTTTGCAGTGAAATGACGGGTGAACATTTTGTCATACTTGCCCGATGCAAGA
Source organism: Oscillospiraceae bacterium (assembly GCA_018110855.1). Taxonomy (GTDB): domain Bacteria; phylum Bacillota; class Clostridia; order Oscillospirales; family Ruminococcaceae; genus Huintestinicola. The sequence continues at coordinate 2,013 of JAGBFZ010000368.1, read as the reverse complement.
GCCTTTTCAAGCTCGTCTGCCTTTGCGCTGTCGGGGATAGTTTTGAACATTTCCGAAAGCACCTTGAGCTGAGCAGTAAGAACGGCGTCCTTCACCATTGCGATATAGGGAGCCGATACTACCTCGTCATAGCCGCCCTCGGTTATCTTCTTCATTACAACCTCAAGCTCCTCGGGCTTTTTCAGAGTAAGACCCGTACAGAGAAGCTTCAGCTGATTTTCCTCGCAGCTGTTCAGCGCAAGCTTTATCTTCAGAAGATACTTGCCTGTGGTTTTCTTGTCAAGGGGCATATCGTAGATATACTTGCGGAGCTGCTTTAACTCGTCCTCGTTAAGCGCTGAGAGGTCTGCGCACTTATCCGCAAGCTCAGCCTCGTTCTTCACAGCCTTTTCCATATCGGCAACGGTATCGAACACGGTTCCGTTATAGGTACGGGCTGCAACTTCGTATTCCTTGCAGTATGTATCCAGCTCATCGAAAACGGGAACGTTTTTCATCTTGTATTTTGCAGCAGCAGTCTTTATATCCTCAGAAATAAGAGCTGCTCTTGCACCGCCGCAGTTAAGCTTGCCGTCAGCGTCACGGCAGTCTGCGGGAATATATGAGCTTTCAAGATATTCACCAAGCTCTGCGGGTGTGAGGGCAGAGCTGTTCCAGAACTCGGAGATATTCTCCACTGCCTCTGCGTCGGCAGGAGACGCAGCTCTTGCCATATTGAAAACTGCGGGATATGCGGGACGGACTCTCAGAAGAGCAGCTATATCCTTTTTAAGCTCTTCGGGAGCTGCGGAGGACATCTCGGCAGCCTTTAAGCCCTCGGCAAATTTTTCCTTGTCGGGAGCAGAATATTTGAAGCCGCAACCGTTCTTTTCGGATACAAGCTTTCTGAAATTATCCTTGAGAGCGGGGATATCATCGGAAGCATATGCTTTTTCGTCGATTGATACGCCGCACTTTGCAGCAAGCTTTGCAAAGAGCTTTGCTGTATAGCCTTTGATCTCAAAGTCGATCTCCGCTGCCTTGAAGGCTGCGGCATGAGGCTCCATATCCTTGATAAGCCTGTCGCACAGTGCCAGACCCTTATCAAGCTCCTTGCAGCGGGATTCGTTTTTATCGCAGGATATCTTTGTTCCGAATATCTCAAACTCGGTCTCGCCGATTATTTCGGGAGAAACAAATTCGGAAACCAGCTCGTCCAGATAGCCTTCGGTTTTTTCTGAAACGTCCTTATCCGAAAGAACTGCGGGATCCTCAAGAGTGCATTTTTTATAAAGGAAATGATTGGTGATCTTCTTAAAGGGCTGGACCACGTTGGTGAGAGGAGTTACGGGAGCGTAGGGCTTGCCTTCCTTTTTCATATGCTCCTCGCTGATGATAAGGGTGTCGTGCTTGCCGTCGATCATCCAGTCCTCTGCCTCAAAGGCTGCGTCAAAAATAAGATTTGCAATGATGACCTTGCCGTTTTCGGCGGCAATTTTTCTTGCCTCGGCTATTTTAAACGGCTCAAAGCTCTCCCCGTCAGCGGACATAAGAAGCATATCCGACATACGGCAGATATCAGTGCTGTTGCTCTTTGCCTCCTCCTTTGAGATTGGAATGTATATCACTCCGTCAAGAAGAGGGTGGCAGAAAAGCCGTCCCGCATTAAAATATTTGTCGGTAAATGCTGCTGTAAATTCGCTGCAGGAAGCCTTAAAACGACCGTAATCCCTAAAAATTTCCACAGTTGATTCCTCCCGTTTGCTGACTCTGAGCTGTACATATTTCGGCAGTTCAGGTCAATTTTTTCTTTGTGTGCGTTCCCCTCACGTTCAAAGAGGGCTTCTATCGCATGGTATTATTAACATTATAACAAAAAAATGGGGGTATGTCAACGTGATGTTAGAGTATTTTATACAAAAATATTTTTGAATTTATTTGGTACATTTGCATAATCACAGAGGACAGGACATAAAAAAGGATAAATAATAAAGAACAAACAGCTCTGCACGCGCAGAATATTTATTCTTTAGT
>JAGBFZ010000367.1 GCA_018110855.1 Oscillospiraceae bacterium | reverse complement strand
TTATTCTATAGAAGTGTGTTATTCGGCAGTGTACTCAACTATTCTTACGGATTCCATCATCACCTGAGACAGGGGCTTGTCGTTCTCATCGGTCTCCACCTGTCCCATAGCTCTTACAACGTCCATGCCCTCGAAAACCTGTCCGAATACGGTATAACTGCCGTCAAGGAAGGGTGTTCCGCCCTTTTCCTTATACATTTCCTGTACGTTCTTCGGGTGAGAGAAGCCGGCTTCCTCAAAGGTCTGATACATATATACAGAACCGTCTGCCTGTCTTGCTCCTCCAAGCTCAAATTCGCCGGGATCGGTGTTTACGATATAGAACTGGCTGCCGTTTGTGGCGGTGGAGCCTGAATTTGCATATGCTACGGCTCCGCTGAAATGGTAAAGTCCTTCGGGTATCCCGCCGTCAAATTTTTCTCCCCAGATGGATTTTCCGCCTGTTCCCGTTCCTGTGGGATCGCCGCCCTGATTCATAAAATGTGGAATGATACGATGGAATATAAGCTCATCGTAATAGTTCATCTCCGCAAGTCCCACAAAGTTCTCTACGCCCTTCTGTGCCTGCTCGGGGAACAGCTTTATCTTTATCTCTCCGAAATCCTTGACGGTGATAACGGCGATCTTTTCGCCCACCTCGGGCATTTCAAAATTATAGAGAGGTCCTTCCTCTGCATTTACCGCAGAAGTATTAACAGTATCGGGATTAGTGGCATCGGTCTGATTACCGCTGTTTTCGCCCTGCATACTTGTATTGCTCACTGAATTTGCTCCGCAGGCGCAGAGCATTATTGCAGATACCGCTATTGCGGCAAGATTTTTAAGCTTCATTATTTTTTTCCTTTCCTATTTATATATGAGTCCCCGATTCCTTGCCAACGACCGTTACCTTGAGCATATTGGTATTTCCCGAAACGCCTAAGGGTATACCTGCGGTGATAACAGTGACATCACCCTTTTCAAGGAGTCCGTGGCTGACAGCTGCTTCGATAGCTCCGTCAAGAAGCTCATCTGTGCTGGATTTTTCATCCATCATAAGGGGGGTTACGCCCCATGAGAGATTCATCTGACGGCAGACTGTTTCGCTGGGGGTACAGCCGATTATGGGGCAGGCAGGACGGAATTTTGAAAGCATTTTCGCTGTTCCTCCCGTTTTGGTAACTGTTACGATAGCCTTCGCTCCAAGGTCATGGGCGGTGGTGCAGGCTGCATGGGAGATGGCATTGGTGATATCTCTGCCCTTATCCTCGGCACGGGCACGGAGACGGTTCACATAATTTATATCATTCTCGGTGGTCTCGGCAATGAGCGCCATGGTGCGGACAGCTTCAACAGGGTGCTTGCCTGCTGCGGTCTCACCGCTGAGCATTATTGCGGAGGTTCCGTCATATATGGCATTCGCCACGTCGGTTATCTCTGCTCGGGTGGGACGGATATGGGTTATCATGGATTCGAGCATCTGGGTTGCGGTTATTACCTGCTTTCCTGCGTTATAGCCCTTTCTGATAAGATTCTTCTGTATTGCGGGTATCTGCTCGAAGGGTATCTCAACGCCCATATCGCCTCGTGCGACCATTATGCCGTCTGCTACCTCAAGTATCTCGTCGATATTCTTCACGCCGTCCATATTTTCAATCTTGGCGATTATTCGGGGGGTGCTCCAGCCAAGACTCTTGATGAACTTCTTCAGATATGCCACATCTGCGGCTGTTCTAACAAATGAGGCGGCTATGAAATCAAAGCCTATCTTTGCGCCGAATTCCAGGTCGTTCATATCCCTTTCGGACAGATAGGGCATGGAAAGCTCTACTCCCGGTACGTTTATTCCCTTATTGTCCGATATTTCTCCGCCGTGTACCACAACGGTGTGTATCTCATTTCCGCTGATACTTTCCACACGAAGCTCCACTGCACCATCATTTATGAGTATTGCTGTTCCCTGCTTGACATCGTGGGGAAGCCCCTTGAAGGTGATAGAAGCGATCTCCTTATCGCAGACTCTTTCCTCGGTGGTGAGAACGAATTTATCCCCGTCGCAGAGGGTCACAGGCGTTTTATCCCCGAATTTTCCGAGACGTATCTCGGGTCCTTTGGTATCAAGCAGTGAAGCAACGGGCAGTCCAAGCTCCTCCCGTATGCGGCAGAGCTGCTCATATCTGCGCTGATGGGTGGGATAATCTCCATGGGAAAAATTGAATCTTGCAACGTTCATTCCCGAGAGCATCATTTCCCGAAGGATATCATCGCTGTCGGTGGCGGGTCCCAT
>JAGBFZ010000366.1 GCA_018110855.1 Oscillospiraceae bacterium | reverse complement strand
CCCATAAAGGCAATGGAAGCTGTTATGGACGGCTTTAAGGTGATGAAAATGGCGGAAGCTGCAAAAATAGGCGACTTCTTTGTTACAGTTACGGGCTGCGACGGAGTTATCACCGAGAAGTGCTTTATGAACATGAAGGACGGCGCTATCTGCTGCAACGCAGGTCATTTCGACTGCGAGGTAGACGTGGCATGGCTCAGAAACAACTGCGAAAGCTCATGGCTTGCAAGAAACAATATTATGGGCTACAAGCTTAAAAACGGCAGAAGCATTTATATCATTGCAGAGGGACGTCTTGTAAATCTTGCAGCAGGCGACGGACACCCTGCCGAGATAATGGATATGTCCTTTGCCGTTCAGGCAATGAGCGCCCTTTATCTTGTTAAAAACAAGGGCAATTTCGAGGATATGGTCATTGACGTTCCCCGTGAGGTGGATATGGAGATCGCACGGAGAAAGCTTTCCGCATGGGGCATTGAGATAGACAGGCTCACTCCCGAGCAGGAGGCTTATCTTAACAAGGGGCTGTAAGGTTTATTATTATTGCTCCCCCAATTAACTATTGAATTTTCTGCTTGCCCCGCTGCCGAAATCCGTCGTCAGAAAACCTTGAAATATCCGCATATTCCTGCGGTTTTCTTCCTAGGCTTTCGTCAGCGGTTCTGCGCATATATCTTCATCAGTTAATTGGGGGATCAATAAAAGGAGTATGCATGGACAATATTATCATAAGGACCGAAAAGGAAAGCGACCATAGAGAGGTAGAAACGCTTATACGGGAAGCCTTCTGGAACCTGAACGTTCCCGGCTGCAATGAACATTATCTTGCTCATGTTCTGCGCAGTCACAAGGATTTTATCCCCGAGCTTGACCTTGTGGCAGAGCTTGACGGACGTATCGCAGGAAATGTAATGTACAGCAAATCGCATCTTACAGATGAATCGGGAAACGTAAAAGAGATACTCACCTTCGGACCTCTTTCCGTTCTGCCGCAGTATCAGCGAAAGGGCATTGGCAAGGCTCTTCTGGAGCATTCCTTTGAAGAAGCAGTAAAAATGGGATATGATGCGGTGGTTATTTTCGGAAGTCCCGCAAACTATATTCCGAGAGGCTTTAAAAGCTGTAAAAGGTATAATATCTGCCTTGAGGGAGGTTTTTTTCCCACAGCAATGCTTGTAAAGGAACTGAAAGAGGGCGTTCTTGACGGCAGAAAAATGACATTTTCGGAAAGCGAAGCATTCAATATTGACAGCGAAAAAGCTGAGGAGTTTGACAGGCTTTTTCCGCAGAAGGAAAAGTGCGTCTGCGCAAGTCAGGAAGAATTTTTTATCTACAGTCATTCCTCGGTAAATTGAAAGGAACATTGCAATGAACGATACTCTTCGGGAATATCTGAGCTATGGCAGCTTTATCCTGCCGCTGATAAGCTGCAAAAAAACTCTCATGCCCGAAAGGGTGCAGTGGAGTGATAAGGACCGGTATTTTCTCCATTTTTCTTCACCGTGCAAAACAAAGGATACTCTTGTCCTCTACATTCATGGCGGCGGCTGGAACAGCGGCTCACCCTCGGATTTTCACTTTATCGGGCAGAAGATAGCTCTTGAGGGTTATGACTGCATCATGCCCGGATACAGAAAAGCTCCGAAGGCTCATTTTGAGGAAATCATTGACGATATTTTTTCGGGGTACTGCGAGATAAAAAAATATCTCTCGGAGAAAAATCTTTCATACTCTGAGATCATTGTAACAGGCTCATCGGCAGGCGCTCATCTGGGAGCTCTGCTTTTCTGTGATTCAAAGCGGCAGAAAAAATATAATATTGCTCCCGATGAATTTG
>JAGBFZ010000037.1 GCA_018110855.1 Oscillospiraceae bacterium | reverse complement strand
AGGTGCATATCAAGGGCGGTAAAAAGAGCCTGAACGATCTAGCGGAGGAGCTTACCGCCATGATCGACAGGAATATGCCGAAAAAGAAAAAGGGACTGTGCGAAACAATATCAGACCGAAACGAAATCCGTCCCGCAGTCACCGCCGAGGATATAGCCGAGGTGCTGTCCTCCGCCACAGGAATACCGACGGGCAGACTTACCGCCGATGAATCCGCAAGGCTAATGAATCTTGAGGATGAGCTTCACAAGCGGATAATCGGTCAGGACGCAGCCGTAAAGGCAGCAGCAGAGGCAATAAGGCGCAGCAGAGCAGGACTGAGAGACCCCCGCAGACCCGTTGGCTCATTTATATTTTCAGGACCGACAGGAGTGGGAAAGACCGAGCTTGCCAAGGCAATAGCCGAGTGCCTGTTTGACAGCAGAAAGGCACTTCTCCGCTTTGATATGTCCGAATATATGGAAAAACACAGCGTATCAAGGCTTATCGGATCACCTCCGGGATATGTGGGTTATGAGGAGGGAGGACAGCTTACCGAAGCCGTCCGCCGCCGTCCCTATTCGGTGATACTTTTCGATGAAATAGAAAAGGCTCACCCCGATGTGTCGAATATCCTGCTGCAAATTCTCGAGGACGGCATACTCACAGACGGACGAGGCAGACAGGTGAGCTTTTCAAATACCGTTATAATCCTCACATCCAACGTGGGCGCAAGGGAGATAAATGAAAAATGCACTATGGGCTTTGAGGGAGCGGAATTATCCACCGAGCAGGAGAATAAGCGTATCATAACGGAAACGGAAAAGGAGCTGAAAAAGAGCTTCCGCCCCGAGCTGCTGGACAGGATAGACGAGACCATCGTTTTCGGCAGACTTGGAAAAACAGAGCTTGAAGCGCTGGCAGGAAAGCTGCTGGGAGAGCTTCGGGAGCGGGCAGCAGCAATGGAAATATCCGTTGAGATCGCCCCCGAGGCTGTGAAGCTCCTTTCCCGAAAGGAGGATAAGACGCTCGGCGCAAGGCTTCTTCGCCATGAAATAACCGAAAGGGTGGAAAATCTCCTGAGTGCAAAGATAATCAGCGGAGAAATTAAAGCGGGAGACAGCGTTATCCTCACCGCAGACGGAGAAGAGCTTCGTTTTGCAGAGAGTCAGCCAATGAACGGATAATATAATGATCTCAGCCGTGCCGAAGGATCGGTGCGGCTGATAGTTATAATGTGAAAAAATATCAGGAATTGTATTGACATTATCATAGTAAAGTGATATAATTACAGTAAATAGACATTTTTCGATAAATCGGAAAGGCGGTAATGCAATGACCCAGCGATCAAGGAAAATACTGATAATCTCCGATGTAGAGGATATCGGTCAAAGCATTGAGAAAATTCTCGGTCCCGGCTATGAATTTTTCCTTACCCCCGCCGACGAGCCTGTTTACACTATCGGCGGACGAACACTCCCCGACGTAGTAATACTTGACATTGCCGACCCTACGCTGAGAGCGGGTATAGCATGGAATATGCATAAGGACGAGCGTGTTTCCGCTCTGATGGTCATCTGTCTTCTGAACGAGGAGGAGACCGATGAGAAGATGGAGAACTATGTAAATGATACGTTTTCCATTGTCCGCCGCTCAGAGGATTTTCATGAGGTTGCGGAAAAGATAAAAAGCATATTTGACGAAGTAAGCGGCAGCTCTGAGGATGAAAACAGCGAGAAATCCGATGATGAGATATTTGCCGATGCACAGACCCGTCTCCATAATATGTCCTTCCAGCTTATTAAGGCGATATCTCTCCTTGCAGAGGTAAAGGATCCCTGCTTTAAGGGACATTCCAGACGCTCTGCCTCCCTTGCCAAGGAGATTCTGAAGCGAATGGGCGGAAATGAAGATGAACAGATGAACATCTATATTGCCGCACTCGTCCACGATATCGGAATGGTAGCTATCCCCGACAGTATCGTCGGAAAAAAGACAGCCCTCTCCGATGAGGAATTCAATGAACTCAGACAGCATACCATAATCGGTTCAAAGATATTCAAGGGCGTTACCCAGATACCCGAGATAAATCAGGGTATCAGATGGCATCACGAGCGCTATGACGGCACAGGCTATCCCGATGGTCTCAGCGGAGAGGATATCCCCCTTGCCGCAAGGATAATAGCCGCCGCCGACGCATACGATTCCATGACCTCAGAAATGGTCTACCGCAGCAGTATGCAGCAGCAGCAGGTAAGAGAGGAATTTATCAAAGGCTCGGGAACACAGTTTGACCCCGAGATCGCCAAGGTGATACTCTCCATCATCTATGACGACAAAAACTTCGAGCGCCGCCAGATAACAAAGAACGACTGGAAGATACTTCTTGTAGACGACGACCCCATGATACTGAAAATGGCTGAATATATCCTCAGCCGCTACAAGCAGTATAAGATATATCAGGCAAGCTCGGGCAGAGCTGCTCTGAAGCTTCTCAAGGAGGAAACGGATATCGACCTTATCCTTCTTGATGTGGAAATGCCTCTTATGGACGGTATCGAGACGCTTATCAGGATACGCTCCGACGAGCTGACCCGAAGCCTGCCCGTAATATTCGTTACCGCGGACAGCTCAAGGGATACTCTTGCCAAGGCGCTTAAATTCGGCATCAGCGGCTACATAGCAAAGCCCTTTACTCCCACATTTTTCGTTAAGAAGATAAACGAGATACTTAATAAGAATATATAAATTTAGAGGTTGCCTTAATAAATTTATCTTATGGCTTAACCTTTATTAACGGCTTAAACGTTTCATTTGGAAATAATAATGTTTAAGCCGTTTTACATTATGTTTTTGGGAGATATTTCAATGATCAATAAAAGCAAAAAAATAATAATAGCGGCTATAGCGATCTTTTGCATTATTGTATTCGCCTGCATATTTTTGATTCCTCATAAAATGACGCCCGAAAAAAGGCTTGCGGATTTTGAATACATCTGTGAAACAATAGAAGCATCCCTCCATCAGCTGAATGATTATGAACAGCTGTACAACACTAATTACGATGAACTCAAAGCCGAATACACCGAGCTTATTTCGGGCTGCGAAAATGATGCTGAGTTTTACTATCTGATGAAAAGCTTTCTGAACGCAATTCCAAGCGTTCATACTGCCCTTATCTTTCCCGATGAGAATGCCTATGCGCAGTCAGGCGGATACAATTCGGCACAGCAGACAAAACGTTTCGGCGTAAAAAAACAGGCAGAGCATTTCACTTCTGCACTTGCGGAGAATGCATATAAATATGCCGATGCCAAATCTTATCTTGCAAATTATATAGACGGCAAGTATTATTTTCTGTCAGACGACGCTGCCAAAATAATTGAGATCGACAACATCAACGGACAAGCTCCCGATTTGTTTATCACGAATATTCAGTCAATTTTCAAGCTTGGTTATGACCATATAAATTCAAAGCCCTTTTATTCCGCTGTGGTTTTCAATGATAAATACGGAGAAAAGGCAGCTGTTTGCGGACATTATTCCGACGGCACCGAGGTGGAAACAGAGCTGTATTATTCCCTGTTTGCAAGCGACACGATCTCCTGGACAGAAAATGATTTTGAAAATATGAAATTCAAATCGGGAAACACACCTGACACCGACCCATACCATCTTCATATCGACAGTGAAAATAATATCTCCT
>JAGBFZ010000365.1 GCA_018110855.1 Oscillospiraceae bacterium | reverse complement strand
ATATGCCCTTCCTTCAGCGTTTGATGAACTGATACGAAATGGTGATATCTCTGTAAAGGTCCTCCCCACAAAGGACAAATGGTATGGTATGACTTATATGGACGATCTGCCGAAGGTGAGAGCTGCTTTTGCTGAGATGGTCTCCGCAGGAAAGTATCCCGCAGATCTTTTTGAGGATCAGGCTTTCTCACAATTTTGAACCACTTATCGGTAAAAACGATCATGCTGCTGATCTGCCCTTAAAATAATTTTATATGAGTTTGTGCATATTTTCAGACAGCGCTTTTCTTCAATTTTGCAGAAAAGCTTCTTTCAGACTGTGTTATCATATTTATACAAACAGCGAAAGGATATGATAAAATGTACGCACCATATGTTATTGAAAAAAAGGGAAACAGCGAGCGCTCCTATGATATTTACTCAAGGCTCCTTGAGGACCGCATAATCGTCATGCACGGCGAGGTCACAAGCGATGCGGCAAGCCTTGTAACGGCACAGCTTCTTTATCTTGCCGCAAAGGGCCCCGAAAAGGATATCACCATGTATATCGATTCCCCCGGCGGCTCGGTGACGGCAGGTCTTGCCATAATGGACGTTATGAACTATGTTGCTCCAGATATTTCCACCGTCTGCACGGGCATGGCGGCTTCCATGGGCTCTGTGCTGCTTGCATCGGGCGCAAAGGGCAAGCGGTTCATTCTCCCTCACAGCGAGGTCATGATACATCAGCCCCTGATAAGCGGCGGTCTGTCGGGGCAGTGCACGGATATCCGTATCCATGCCGAGAAGCTGGTCAAGACCCGTGAGACTATTGAACAGCTTCTTTCCGAGGCTACAGGTCAGCCCTTTGACGTTATCCACAGAGACTGCGAGCGTGATAACTTCTTTACAGCCGAGGAAGCGGTAAGCTACGGTCTGGCTGACAGGATAATTACAAGGCAGATGTCATGATATGATAATTTTTCCGCTCCCTGTTCGTTTTATGGACAGGGAGCGTTTTTGTATAACAGGAATAATATCTGCTTTGTTGCACTGCGTTAAATTGCCAAAATAAGCCTTGACTTTTCGGTCGTGTAGTGATATAATAAAGATTAGTATCGGTTACTATAATTTCTGCTTCTCTGCAATGCAGAGGAACAACGCTTTTTTATAGAAAGGAAGATATACCATGTCAAGAGTTTATAATTTTTCGGCAGGTCCCGCTATGCTGCCCGAAAAGGTTCTCGAAACCGCAGCTGCGGAGATGCTCGATTATAAGGGCACAGGCGAATCCGTTATGGAGATGTCCCACCGTTCCAAGGAGTATCAGGCAATTATTGACGAGACTGAGGCTCTCCTGAGAGAGATCATGTCTATACCCGATAATTACAAGGTGCTTTTCCTCCAGGGCGGCGCTTCAACTCAGTTCGCTATGATACCTCTGAACCTTATGACAGGCAGCGGCAAGGCTGATTTCGTTATCACAGGTCAGTGGGCTAACAAGGCTTATCAGGAGGCTTCCCGCTACGGCGACGCCAAGGCTGTTGCTTCCTCCAAGGATAAGACCTTCTCCTACATTCCCCAGATCGACAAGAATGAATGCAGACCCGATGCCGATTATTTCCACATCTGCCTTAACAACACCATTTACGGCACAAAGTGGGCTGAGCTTCCCGAGGTAAGCGTTCCTCTGGTTGCGGATATGTCCTCCTGCATTCTTTCCGAGCCTGTTGACGTAAGCAAGTTCGCTATGATCTATGCAGGCGCTCAGAAGAACATGGGTCCTGCGGGTCTTACCGTTGTCATTATCCGTGAGGATATGATAGGTCACGCCAAGGATATCACTCCCACCATGCTCAACTATCAGATCCACGCTGACAACGGCTCTATGTACAACACTCCTCCTACATATTCCATTTACATTCTCAAGCTCGTTCTTGAGTGGGTCAAGGAAATGGGCGGTCTTGAGGCTATGAAGGCTCACAATGAGAAGAAGGCTGCTATTATCTATGATTTCCTTGATAATTCAAAGCTCTTTAAGGCTACTGTTCAGGGCAGGGACCGTTCTCTCATGAACATTCCCTTCGTTACAGGAAATGAGGAGCTTGACGCCAAGTTCGTTTCCGAGGCTAAGAAGGCTGGATTTATCAACCTCAAGGGTCACAGAAGCGTGGGCGGCATGAGAGCCTCCGTTTACAACGCAATGCCTATCGAGGGCTGCGAAAAGCTCGTAGCTTTCATGAAGAAGTTTGAAGAGGAAAATTCCTGATAACATTTCAATCTGCTGTGAAAGGATAGCTTACTATGACTAACGTTCTTACATTAAATAAAATCGCTGCCTGCGGCACCGACCTTTTCGACAAGGCTAAATACACCGTTTCCGACAGCGTTTCCGAGCCTGATGCAATTATGGTCCGTTCTGCGGCTATGCATGAGATGGAGTTCGGAAAGAATCTCCTCGCCATTGCAAGGGCAGGCGCAGGCGTTAACAACATTCCCGTTGACCGCTGTGCTGAAGAGGGCATTGTTGTTTTCAACACCCCCGGTGCTAATGCAAATGCTGTTAAGGAGCTTGTTATCGCAGGTCTCCTTATGAGCTCGAGAAAGATCACTGACGCTATCAGCTGGGCTGCTTCCCTCAAGGGCAACGGCGCTGAGGTGGGCAAGATGGTCGAAAAGGGCAAGGCTAATTTTGCAGGTCCTGAGATCAGCGGCAAGACCCTCGGCATCATCGGCATGGGCGCTATCGGCGTTCTGGTGGGCAATGCGGCTATGGCGCTCGGCATGAAGGTCATCGGCTACGACCCTTATCTTTCCGTTAAGGCTGCTCTTTCCATGAATCCCGGTATCAAGATCGTTTCCGACATCAAGGAGCTTTATGCAGGCTCCGATTATATCACCATTCACGTTCCCTACAATGCTGAGACAAAGGGCACTATCAACAGCGAGACCATCGCTCTTATGAAGGACGGCGTAAGGATACTCAATTTCGCAAGAGGCGAGCTGGTTGATTCCGACTCTATCATTTCTGCTCTGGAAAGCGGAAAGGTTGCTTCCTACATCGTTGACTTCCCCTCCGATGAGATCATCGGCGTTAAGAATGCTGTCTGCGTTCCTCATCTGGGTGCTTCCACTCCCGAATCCGAGGACAACTGCGCTGTTATGGCTGCAAACGAGCTTATGGACTTTATCGAGAATGGCAACATCAGAAATTCCGTTAACTTCCCCAATGCGGAGATGAACGCTGTGGGCACTAAGATCATGGTCCTTCACAGAAACGTTCCTGCTGTTATTTCCGAGATAACCGCAGTTCTGGGCAACGCCTCCATCAACATTGAGAACATGATGAGCCCCTCCAAGAAGAATTATGCCTGCACTCTCATTGACGCTATAGGCGATATCACCGAGGACATCGTTTCCAAGCTCTCCGCTGTGGAGAATGTTTTAAGAGTAAGAGTTATCAAGTAATATCTGACTGAAAGGCGGACTGTTTATGAAAAACGAAGTTGCATTCAGCTCAAGCGATAAAAACGAAAACTTAGGTCTGGGCGCACTTATTGCCTTTTTGCCCTTTTTGTTCTTCCTTCCTTATCTGATTAAGGATAAGAAATATTCGCCCTACTGTATGTTCAGAGCAAATCAGTCTCTTGTCACTCTTATTGTTATGGCACTGCTCGGCACTGCCTCCAAGATAATCGGCTTTGTGCTGGGATTTATTCCCATCATTAACGTGATAGCGGGCATTGTCTGCGCTATTCTCGGTCTTTTGGCTGCTTTTTACTACATCGAAAATCTCGTGCTTGCCATTCTCGGCAGCGGAAAAAGAGTTTTCATTTTCGGTATGATCGATATTCTTAAATAATTCTGCATTATGCAAAAACGGCTTGTATCGGGCGATACAAGCCGTTTTTTTATATTCCGATAAATTTCATTATTTCGGGATAGCTTTTCTCATAGCAGTCAAACTGTATGGCATTAAGTCCGCAGCTCTTCGCTCCCTCCACATTTGCGGCAAGATCGTCTATGAAAAGACATTCCGAGGGGGTGAGGGAATATTTTTCGCAAAGCCTGCGGTATATTTCAGGGTCGGGCTTTATCAGCTTTACTTCATATGAATATATCCCCCCGTCTGTATGCTCCGTAAAGGACAGTGCTTCGGGGCAGGCATTCAAAAGATGATCCGAATAGTTGGAAAGGTAATACACACTCAGACCTTTGGCTTTTAGCTCCTCAATCCACGGCACTGCATATGGCTGCTGCACGGGGCACTCGCCCATATGCTCAAAGGCAAGACGCACCTGTGCTTCATAGCCCTTTCCCGCCTGCTCAAAAAGTCGGCACACTTCCTCTGCGGTGAGGACGCCTCTGTCAAGCTCCTTCCATGCGTCGGAATTATGCCATGTGGCGGCGGTGACAGCTTTTTCAATTTCCTCGTCATTGAAAAGACGGTGAACGTATTCGTCCCAGTTAAAGGTGAGCAGCACCATTCCGATATCAAAGATAACATTTTTTATCATTGCTTTTCCTCCAATGTTTTTTCATTTGTATTATAACACATTATTGGCGCGGTGTAAATCCTTATTTACAGCAAAATGTTCCGCAATTTTTTATTTTGCGGAACATTTTTTTCGTAAAGGTATTGACAAATCAGAACAATTGTGCTATAATATTGCTATGGCTTATCTCAGTGAGGTGTAGCCCATAAGGTATTCGTCCACTGCCTTTGCTGCTTCTCTGCCCTCTCTTATTGCCCATACCACGAGAGACTGTCCTCTGTGCATATCTCCTGCAGTGAACACCTTTTCAACATTGGTCTTATAGGTCTCGGGAGTGGCTGTTGCTACGTTGGTTCGGGGGTTCAGCTCCACTCCGAATGCGTCTGCGATGTATTTCTCGGTCCCTAAGAAGCCTGCGGCTATGAGGACAAGGTCTGCGGGGATCACTTCCTCGCTGCCCCGTACCTGTTCCATCTTCATTCTGCCTGTGGCTTCGTCCTTTACCTGCTGGAGACGTATGGTCTCGATGGAATGAATCTTTCCCTTTTCGTCCTTGATGAACTGCTTTACGGTGGTCTGATATATTCTCGGGTCGTGTCCGAAAACTGCTATAGCTTCCTCCTGTCCGTAATCGGTCTTGTTCACTCTGGGCCATTCGGGCCATGGATTGTTTGCCGCACGGGTATCGGGGAGCTTGGGCATCATCTCAAGCTGGACTACCGATTTGCAGCCGTGGCGGATAGCTGTTCCCACGCAGTCGTTGCCTGTGTCGCCGCCGCCGATGACTACTACGTTCTTATATTTTGCGCTGATGTAATAGCCGTCGGAAAGATTTGAACCCATAAGGCTCTTTGTGGTTGCCTTGAGGAAATCCACTGCATAGTAAATTCCCTCGGCATCTCGTCCCGGAGCCTGGATATCCCTTGGATTGCCCGAGCCGCAGCAGAGAATTACTGCGTCATATTTTGATGTAAGCTCCTCGGCGGTGATGTCCTTGCCCACATTCACGCCTGTTCTGAACTCAACTCCCTCGGCTTCCATGAGCTTTATTCTCCGCTCAACTATGGATTTTTCAAGCTTCATATTGGGTATGCCGTACATGAGCAGTCCGCCCGGACGGTCCTCACGCTCAAACACGGTCACTTTATGTCCTCGTCTGTTGAGCCTTTGTGCGGCTGCAAGTCCCGAGGGTCCCGAGCCTACTACGGCTACGGTCTTATCCGTGCGTACGGACGGGGGAGCAGGCTCCATAAGTCCGTGGGAATATGCATATTCGATGATGGAATACTCATTCTCCTTGACGGTGACGGGGTCGCCGTTTAAGCCGCAGGTGCAGGCTTTTTCACAGAGTGCGGGGCATACCCTTGAGGTAAACTCGGGGAAGCTGTTTGTGAGAAGCAGTCTGCGTGCAGCTCCCTCCATGCTGTCGGTATAGATAAGATCGTTCCACTCGGGGCAGAGGTTGTTCAAGGGACAGCCTGAGACCATTCCGTTATGGAGCGGCTTGCCGTACTGACAGAAGGGCACGCCGCAGTCCATGCAGCGGGCTGCCTGCTTCTTTCTCTCCTCCATATTGAGGGGTGTGTGGAACTCACGATAGTTTTTTATGCGCTCAAGAGGCTCAAGTCCTTCGTTTTCGGTTCTTTTATAGTCAAGAAATCCTGTTGCTTTTCCCATTGTAATGACAATTCCTTTCTGAGAGTTTTGTGGTTTGCGAAGCAAATCGAGGCGGCAGCCGAAGAAGCAAAACTCGGAGTTTGAAAATCTTTGATTTTCAAACTATCCCTCCCCTGTTACTTGGTGTTCTCGTAGAATGCGGAGATCCTTGCCTCTTCGGCGCTCATGCCCTCGGAGGTGAACTTCTTGATGCTGTTCATCATCTTCGCATAGTCATGCGGTATAATCTTCTTGAATTTGGGAAGATACTCGTCAAAATTATCAAGGATCTCTCTTCCTCGTACAGAGCCTGTTGCCTCGGTATGCTCCTCGATAAGCGTTTTCAGCTCCCTGATATCATCCTCGTCGGTGAGCTTGGAGAAGCCTACGAGAGCCTTATTGAGCTTGGTGTAAAGGTCAAATTCCTCGTCAAGGACATAGGCGATTCCGCCGCTCATGCCTGCTGCAAAGTTCTTGCTTGTTTTTCCGAGAATGACTGCACGTCCGCCTGTCATATACTCGCAGCCATGGTCGCCAACGCCCTCTACTACAACGGTTGCGCCCGAATTTCTTACGCAGAAGCGCTCGCCTGCGATTCCCGCAACGAATGCCTTTCCGCTTGTTGCGCCGAAGAGGGCAACATTTCCCACGATGATATTATCATCGGATTTATAGCGTGCCTCCTTGGGTGCATAGAGCACAAGCTTTCCGCCCGAAAGTCCCTTTCCGAAATAGTCGTTGCTGTCGCCTTCAAGCTCAAGGGTAAGTCCCTTGGGAATAAATGCGCCGAAGCTCTGTCCGCCCGAGCCGTGGCATTTTACCACATAGGTATCGTCATCAAGGGTATTGTAATATCTTCTTGTGATCTCGGAGCCGAAGAGAGTTCCGAGGGTTCTGTTAAGGTTATTAACCTTGATATCTATGGTCTTAGGCTCCTTCTTATCGAGAGCCTCCTTCATTGCGGGGATAATTACCTTCTCGTCGATGGTTTCCTCGAGCTTGAAATCAAATACGTCTCCGGGAATGAAATGAGAGGGTGCGTCTGTACCTGCAAAGGGATTATTGAGAATTTCCGACATATCTATCTTTGCTGCCTTGCTGCCCTCGGGGAAGTCCTTCTTAACAAGAAGGTCGGAACGTCCCACAAGCTCATCTACTGTGCGTATGCCCAGCTTTGCCATGTATTCGCGCATTTCCATTGCCATAAAGCGCATGAAGTTTACGATATACTCGGGCTTGCCCTTGAAGCGCTTTCTCAGTTCGGGATTCTGTGTGGCAACGCCTACGGGGCAGGTATCGAGATTGCAGACTCTCATCATTACGCAGCCCATTGTTACAAGGGGAGCTGTTGCAAAGCCGTATTCCTCGGCGCCCAGCATTGCTGCAATAACTACGTCACGTCCTGTCATCATCTTGCCGTCTGTTTCGATAACGACCTTGGAGCGGAGTCCGTTCATGATAAGGGTCCTGTGGGTCTCGGCAAGACCTAATTCCCATGGCAGTCCTGCGTTATGGATAGAGCTGCCCGGTGCGGCGCCTGTTCCGCCGTCATAGCCCGAGATAAGCACTACTCCTGCGCCTGCCTTGGCAACGCCTGCGGCTATCGTTCCAACACCGACCTCTGAAACCAGCTTTACGGATATACGAGCCTGCTTATTGGCATTTTTAAGGTCATAGATAAGCTGTGCAAGGTCCTCGATGGAGTAGATATCGTGGTGAGGAGGAGGGGAGATAAGGGCAACGCCGGGGGTGGAGTGACGGGTCTTTGCTATCCATGGATATACCTTCTTTGCGGGAAGATGTCCGCCCTCGCCGGGCTTTGCGCCCTGTGCCATTTTTATCTGAATTTCCTTGGCGGAGGTGAGGTATTTTGATGTTACGCCGAAACGTCCCGAAGCAACCTGCTTGATGGCAGAGCATTTATCCTCAGGCATTCCTGCGGTGATTATCCTTTCAAGGTCCTCGCCGCCTTCGCCGCTGTTTGATTTTCCGCCGATCATATTCATGGCTATTGCCATGCACTCATGGGCTTCCTGAGAAATTGAACCGTAGGACATTGCTCCCGTTTTGAAGCGGTGCATGATACTTTCAACACTTTCGACTTCGTCAAGGGGTATCCCGCCGTTCTCGTCGAATTTGAAGTCAAGGGTGCTTCTGAGAGTGAGATTTCTCTCCTCGGCGTTAAGATATTCCGAATATTTCTTGAAAAGGCTGTAATCATTTGTCCATGCTGCCTGCTGGAGAAGATGTATAGTCATGGGATTATACATATGCTCCTCCTTGCCGCTTCTGGATTTATGGCTGCCTACGCTTTCCATTGCGTCGTTTACGGTAAGGTCTCTGGGGTCAAAGGCTGCGTCATGGCGGGCGATTATCTGCTCGCTGATATCATCGAGATCTATGCCGCCCACACGGCTGACGGTATCGGGGAAAAATTCATCGCATACGCTCTTGGAAATGCCCAGTGCTTCAAATATCTTACTTCCCTGATAGGACTGAATTGTGGAGATTCCCATTTTGGAGGCGATTTTCACGATTCCGCTGACAATTGCCTTTACATAGCAGTTGAGCGCTTCGGTATATTCCTTGTCGATCGCCTTGCCCGAGGTAAGCTCATAGAGCGTATCCATTGCAAGATAGGGGTTGACCGCACTTGCTCCAAAGCCCAGAAGGGTCGCAAAATGATGCACCTCATAGGGCTCGGCTGTCTCAACGATAATGGAGATGGCGGTGTTCTTTCTTGTTTTTACAAGGTAATTTTCAAGTGCTGCCACTGCAAGGAGTGAGGGGATAGCAAGGTGATCCTTATCAACGCCTCGGTCGGAGAGGATAAGAATGGATGCGCCTTCTTCATGTGCCTTGTCTGCCTGTGTATAAAGGCTTTCGATAGCCTGTCTGAGGGTTGATGTACTCTTATTGTAGAGCATGGATATATCCGCAGTTTTCAGTCCCTCGATATTGGCGGTGCGTATCTTTAAAAGGTCAAGGTTTGTGAGGACGGGGTTCTTTATCTGGAGGACAAGGCAGTTTTTCTCGTCTTCCTTGAGGATATTGCCCGAGGTGCCAAGATATACCGATGTATCGGTGATGACAGATTCTCTTATTGCGTCGATGGGGGGGTTTGTTACCTGTGCAAAAAGCTGCTTGAAATAATCAAAGAGAGGGGGATTCTTCTTTGAAAGGGGCGGTATGGGGGTATCTACGCCCATTGCGGAGGTGGGCTCGGAGGCATTGAGTGCCATGGGTATCATGGTGCTTCTGATGGCTTCATAGGTATATCCGAAGGCGTGCTGGAGTCTTTCAAGCTCCTCGCCCGAATATCTCTGAGGCTTCTTGTTGGGGATATTGAACTCGTGAAGTGAGTAGAAATTATGGTCAAGCCACTCGCCGTAGGGCTGTCTCTTGCTGTAATGGTTCTTTATCTTCTCGTCCTCGATAAGCTCGCCCTTTACGGTATCTACAAGAAGCATTTTTCCGGGGTGGAGACGTTCCTTTTTAACAATTGTCTCGATGGGGATATCAAGTGCGCCCACTTCGGAGGAAAGGATAAGATATTTGCTGCCCTTATTGTCATCGGTGATGTAATAACGTGAGGGGCGGAGTCCGTTTCTGTCAAGGACGGCTCCGAGAATATCTCCGTCTGAGAAGATGATGGAGGCGGGTCCGTCCCAAGGCTCCATCATGGTTGCATAATACTGATAGAAGGCTCTCTTTTCACGGCTCATGGTGGTCTGGTGCTGCCATGGCTCGGGGATAAGGGTGATAACTGCAAGAGGAAGGTCAACTCCTGCCATGGTCATAAATTCAAGGGTATTGTCAAGGCGGGCGGAGTCTGAGCCTGTTACGTCAAGGATAGGCACGATATCCTTCATTCTGTCTCCGATATAGTCGCTCTTTAATACGGATTCACGGCTGAGCATTTTATCCACGTTTCCTGTAATTGTATTTATCTCGCCGTTATGTACCATCATGCGGTTGGGGTGGGAACGCTGCCAGCTGGGGTTTGTATTTGTACTGAATCGGGAATGGACGATTCCAATTGCGCTGTGATAATCCTCGCAGTCAAGATCCTTATAGAATTTTCTCAGCTGATCTACAAGGAACATTCCCTTATATACTATTGTTCGGCTTGAGCAGGAAACCACATATGTCTCCTTATCTGCCTTTTCAAAAACCATTCTTGCAATATAGAGCTTTCTGTCGAAGGGAAGTCCCTTTTCGCAGTCTGCGGGCTTTTCGATAAATGCCTGATAGATATTGGGCATACTTTCAAGTGCCTTTGTTCCCAGTACGGAAGGCTCTACGGGCACCTTTCTCCAGCCTAAAAAGGTGAGCTTCTCATCTGCAAGCACCTTTTCAAAGGTCTCCATGGACCTTTTCAGCTTATCCTCAGACTGAGGAAAGAAAAACATGGCTATGCCGTATTCCCTTTTTCCGCCTATTTTTATTCCCGCTTCCGCACACGCCTTGGAGAAGAAGGTATGGGATATCTGGAGAAGTATTCCCACGCCGTCACCTGTTTTTCCCTCGGCATCCTTTCCTGCACGATGCTCAAGGGTCTCAACTATTTTCAGTGCGCTGTCCACTACCTTATAGTCTGCCTCGCCGTTCATGTTGACTACTGCGCCGATTCCGCAGTTCTCATGCTCGAATCTTGGATCGTAAAGACCCTGCTTTGCGTATGGTTCCTGTACTCTGTAATTATCCATAGCCATTACTCCTTACTTTCTGCTTTACTCTGTATGACCGTCGGTGATCCTCCCTGAAAAATCTCCGTCTGTCGGCATACTATAATTCTATCACAGGTTTTTTCGCTTGTCAATACAATTCTGCAAGTTTTTATAAAAATCTTGCATTTTAACATGAAATTTGTTGGATTTGGAGCTGATTTTGCCTGATTTATGAAAAAGTCATATTTATTTGTGTCATAATTAAGACAAAAAAGACCCGAAAGCCGGTATTTGCTTTCGGGTCGGGATAATACGATATTACTATTTGTATATTTACATAAATATATCACTCGGAGTATTTTGAATCTATGCCAAGATATTCCTCAAGGGTAAGTCCGCTGTCAGTGACCTTTTTGGCGGTTTCTGCGCCGAGATATCTTATATGCCACGGCTCGTACATATATCCCGTTATGCTTTCCTTGCCCTCGGGATAGCGGATTATAAAGCCGTATTCGGCACAATGCGCCTTTACCCATTCATATTCTTCTGTGTCGGCAAAGGTGATATCTATGGAATTAAGGTCGAAGGCAAGTCCTGTCTGATGCTCGGAATGTCCCGGGCGGGCGGAATATCTGTCCGCTTCCGCTTTTCCGCTCCTTTCAACATATCTTTCGTATAGCCCCGCCTGATAATCATAGGAGCGGAAGCCTGAGGATATGTATATATTAAGCCCCTCTTCTGCTGCGGCGGACTGCATTTTATCAAAGGCAGCCTGCGCATCGGGGTCAACTCCCGGGTTATAGTCTGAGGGCAGCGCATAGGTCTTGTTTGCGATAAGTATGCCGTCTATGTATGTAAGCTCAGTATCACCTTCATTTTTGCTGCTCGGTTCGGACTCCTCCTCTTCGGGGGATATTACGGTGACATTCACCTCTGCGTACACCTCGGGGCTTACTGCGGACTGCACCCTTATTATACATTCGCCCTCGGATACGGCGGTAATATTGCCTATATCGTCCACCACTGCGATATTTTCATCGGAGCTTGTCCATTTCTCGGATTTGTCGGGAGCGTCCTCGGGATACATGGTGACGATGGGCATGGAGCTGTCTCCCGTTTCAAGAGTAACATTATAATATGTAAGCTCGATAACGGTTATTTCTCCCTCAGAATAAGTATCTTCGGTTTCCGTTTCGGACTGCGGGGGTATCTCAAGGGGAGGTTCCTCTGTATCTGCCCATGTTTCGGCGGGCTTTGACTGCTCCTCGGAAACGGGTGCCGCTTCGCTTTCGGTCGGCTCGGTTTTTATGGGTTCTTCTTCGGCTGTGACGATATTATTTCCCAGCACAGGGATAGTATCCGTTTCGCTGCCGTCCTCGACGGGTGTGCAGGCGGAAAGGACTAGCGCTGCTGCAAATACCGCTGCTGTAATTTTTTTCATTTTCATTGCATTTCCTTTATTATTCAGTAATCTTTGTTTCTGCCTTTTCCATATAATCGTAATTATCCTCGTCAACGGGGAGTGGCTCGGGGTCAACAGTGGGGGGGAGGGTCAGACCATCTATTCTATGCTCCGAGAGGAAATTTTTCCAGAATTCTACGGCATGGTCGAAATTCACCTGCATTTTTTCCTTTTTCATTCCCATGGTATCTCCCGGGATTCGGAAGGAGACATACAGCTCGGTATCATCGACTGTATCCGCTCCCAGCATATCCATCAGATCGGTTCCCGCAAGACGGTAGCCAAGCTCCTCGGCATAGGGGTCATCGGGAAAAAGCTCACGGCAGTCCACAAAGACATCTTCAAGTGCGTCAATTGACTGATACGCCTTTTTATCGCCGATTATCATTACCACCTCTCCCGACTGAAACTCTGCAACAAGCCTTGTGCGGTCGCTCTGGGCAAGGTAGAGAGAAGCCATATTATCTTCGGCATAGCCTGTGGGAACATAATAGAGACGGGCAAGCTGTTCTCCGTTCTCGTTGTAGTCGGGGCAGTATTTGCTCCAGAGGGGGGTAAGCTCTCCCGAATAATAGCCCATATCATAATCTGCTGCTATGTACATTGATTTGAGATCGGGTCTTTCCTTGGTAACAAAGTCATACACAAGAAATATCACCAGCGCTGCGCAGGCTGCTCCGAAAAAGATAAACAGCTTATTATGATAAAAGAAATTGCTTATCTTCTCCCACACGGTATAGGTCCGAACAGGCTCGGGAACAGTCTCCTCTTCTTCCACCGCAATGCCCTGCTTGCGCTTCATAAGCTCGATACGCTCCTGCCTGAGCTTGTCCTCATAGGCTTTGCGCTGCTTTTCCTCACGCTTCGCTCTTTCCTCGGCTATTCGTGCCTCTTCCTCAAGCTCCGCTTTTCTGTCGGCGGCATTTATCTCACGAACTGTTTCCATAAAGGATTTCGGTTTCTTGGGCTTTTCCTCCCTTTCCTCGGGGGTATTTTTATTCTCTTCCATCTTCTTCACCTTTCCGATGCTCCAAAATATAAAGGGGGAACGCAGTGCGCTGTTCCCCCTGTTTGGTTTTTCCCTTTGGACTTATTATAGCATGATACTGTTAAAATGTCAATGATATTTTTGCTTTTCGCTTTTGTTACGGAAGCGGTGTGTCTCCTCTTTCCCTTGCAAATTTACAATGGGAGGGAGGTGCAATGTATATGACGATACTCGAAATATGTACGTTGTCAGCACTTGCTGTTGACGTAATCCGCCTTATTATAGATGTTCTGAATTACAGACGCAATAAAAAAGACTAACCGCCCAAGTGCAAATTGAGCGGATAGTTTCCTAACATAAAGTTAGTGACATTATTTTCCAATCGGGAGCACACCGTCTGACGGCATAGCCGTCAATATGGCTGCTTCTTTTATTAATATATCACAAAACACAGCTTTTGTCAAGCGATTTTTAAACATATCAAGTATTGACAACCGCCGTAAATAATGATATGATTATGCTGTATTATTATGATTGAAAAGGATAATCCGAATGGCTGAAATCAAAGAAAAATCTCCCTCCGCAGAAAACGGCGATTACACCATTGACAGCGAGACCTCAAGCCTTATCTCCGCTGCCATTGCAGGAAAGAAAGCGGCTGCCGCAAAGGCAAAGGCTTCACATAAGAAAAAGATCATCATTATTTCCTGCGTTACTGCTGCGGCTGTTCTTGCAGCGGTGTATTTCGGCGGCTGGGCGGCTTCTATGGGGAAATTTCTACCCAATACATACATTAATGGCGTTGACGTGAGCAAAAAGAACATATCCGAAGCCTGCGCTCTTGTTACGGAGCAGTGCGCTCCCTCGAACATTACCGTTATTGAGCGGAACGGTGACAAAAAGGAATTTTCTCCCTCGGATTTCGACTATTCCTATGATATTTTCGGGGAAGTTGGGGAAATATACCGCAGCACAAGTCACAGCGACTGGCTGCTTTCCTATTTTAACGAAACATACTTTGAGACGGAGACAAAGCCCTCCTATGACGAAAACAAGCTGAAAAAGCTCCTTAACCGTGCTTCATGGGGAACCACTCCCACAGAGGACGCAAGGCTTGTTCACGGGGAAAACGGCTATTATGTCAAGGAAGAGGTCTACGGCGACAAGCCCAACAAGGACAAGCTCACCGAATATGTTCTTTCCGAAGCGGCAAAGGGCAATTTTACTATTGACCTGGAGGAAAGCGGCTGCTACGAGGAGCCGAAGGTCTTTGCTTCGGATATTGAGGCTGATCTGGACGCTCTCAACATCAAATTCAACTATGTTATTACCTACGATCTTGGCTACACCACCGAGGAGCTTACGGGTGCGCAGGTTTATGAATGGATGGAGGACGGCGGCGTTCTGAACAGGAGCAAGGTCGAAAAATACGTTGATTCTCTTGCGGAAAAATATGATACCTTTATGACTGCCCGCAAATTTCAGACCACCAACCGTGGAACCATTACCATGAGTCAGGGTCGGTATTCCACGGGGCAATATGGCTGGTGGACGGACAGGGAGAAAACCGTCAACAGGCTCATTGGTCTTATTGAAAAGGGTGAATCCGTTACAATTGAGCCTGATTACGTTACACTTGACACGGGCTACAAATACCGGGGCTTTGATTCCGCACGTTCGGCTGAGGGGGATATCGGCAATACCTATATCGAGGTGGATCTCTCCGCTCAGCATATGTGGTATTACGAGAATGGCGAACTCAAATTTGAAACGGGGCAGATCGTTTCGGGCAAGGCAAGCGACCCCAAGCGCAAAACTCCCGAGGGCGTTTACAGCGTTTACACCAAGAGCAAGAATTACACCATGAAGGCTGCTGACGGCTCATACACCGCAAAATGCGCTTACTTTATGAGGATAAGCTTTGAGGGCATCGGCTTCCATGATCTGAGCCGCTCGGCTTACGGCGGTAATATCTATCTCACCAACGGCTCCCACGGCTGCATCAACATGAAGGCTGATGAAGTCAAGACACTTTATGATATGGTGGAAAGAGGCACGCCTGTTATTATGTATTACTGATGATCCATAATATTTTGTCCGTTCTCCTTTTTTCGGGAGGACGGATATTTTTTATGATTTTTTCGGCAAAATGTATATATACAGTATAAAACGAATAATATACCGTATATTTACATATTTTATGCATTCACCTGCCGTCAAAAGTGAATATTTTGCGTAAATTAGGAAAAAATATGCAATTATGCCTTGACATTTCCCGCAAAGAGTGTATAATAATAATCAGCAGCTCTGCAGCTAATGTTTACGGCGTATGGCTGCGGGCATATTATAATTTATACGGAGGTACTGTAAAATGGCAGTTAATAAGGAAAACATCAAAAAAGTCGTTCTTGCATATTCGGGAGGTCTTGACACCTCTATCATTATCCCCTGGCTCAAGGAAAATTACAATAACTGCGAGGTAATTGCCGTTTCCGCCGATGTCGGTCAGGGCACAGAGCTTGACGGTCTTGAGGAAAAGGCTAAGAAAACAGGCGCTTCCAAGCTCTACATCGAGGACCTCAAGGAAGAATTCATTCAGGATTACGTTTATCCCACTGTTCAGGCAGGCGCAATTTATGAGGGCAAGTACCTTCTCGGTACATCCTTTGCTCGCCCCATCATCGCTAAGAGAATCGCTGAGATTGCTCTCAAGGAAGGCGCTGACGCTATCTGCCACGGCTGCACAGGCAAGGGCAACGATCAGGTAAGATTCGAGCTTGCTATCAAGGCTTTCGCTCCCGACATGGCTATCATCGCTCCCTGGAGAGAATGGTCCATCAAGTCCCGTGACGAGGAGCGAAAGCCTTGATAGCAAGCTCGAATCTTACCTGATCGTTGCCCTTGCCTGTGCAGCCGTGGCAGATAGCGTCAGCGCCTT
>JAGBFZ010000364.1 GCA_018110855.1 Oscillospiraceae bacterium | reverse complement strand
GTATCTGCAAAGAGCGTTCCTGCGGGAGTCACAAATCCGCCGGGTGCTGATGAACCTAAAAAGTAATGCTCTTTCATAAATAACCCTCCTTCTTAAATAGTTCATATTATGCAAAAAATAAAATTTGTTGAAAAGAAAGGAAGAATTTACATGAAAATTGAGGAACTTGTTGAAGCTGCAGTAAAATACGACTGCGGCGACCCGAAGCGCATAAACCATTTTATGAAGGTTCTGGCTTATGCGACATTCATTGGCGAAAGGGAAAAGCTGTCTCCCAAAGAGCTGGAAATACTTGAAGCTGCGGCTGTGCTCCACGATATCGGAATACATAATGCGGAGCAGCTCAGAGGAACCTCGGCAGGAAAATTTCAGGAGCTGGAGGGACCTCCCGTAGCGGCGGATATTCTTTTGTCTCTGGGAGCGTCGGAGGAATTTATCCGAAAGGTGTGCAACATGGTCGGCAGGCACCACACTTACACGGGGATAGATTCTCAGGAACTGCAGATACTTATAGAAGCGGATTTTCTTGTTAATATTTACGAGGACAATATGGACAGTGAAGCCATAAGCTCGGTAAGAGAGAAGATATTCCGCACGGAAAGCGGAAAAATGCTCCTTGACGAGATATACGGAAAGACATATTCTGTGTAAATCTGCACAAAAGGCTGTAAAAAAATTATAACTTTGTGTGATAATTGCCAAAAAGTTCTTTGAAATAATGTGCAAAAAATGAATTGATTATTTAGAAATAAAGGTGTATAATATAATCAAGCTCAAAGGAGAGATCCTTTGATAACAAAACACACTATCCTCTCTTAAAATCTTTCCATAAAAAGCGGTCATCTGTAGCGGATGGCCGCTTTTTATTGGCAGGCTGTGCCTGCACCCTATTCGCGCCGTTATTATATATAGGCGGCAAAAATCATTCCGCAATCGCAGAAATATAAATAACTCGATAAACAAAATTACAGGCTGTGCCTGCACCCTATTCGCGCCGTTATTATATATAGGCGGCAAAAATCATTCCGCATTCGCAGAAATATTGATAACTCAATAAACAAATTTACAGGCTGTGCTTTTTATAATCTCCCCCTTTTCATCTGCCGTAAAATGTGGTATAATGAAATCATCGGAAAAATATAAAGGAAGGTTTTATACCAAATGATATGCGTTATCAGTGATACTCACGGCGATTACAGCCGATTTTCACATAAGGCTCTGAAAAAGCTTGGAAAAAACGATTTTCTTATCGTCTGCGGAGATTTCGGCTTTATATGGGACGGCTCTCCCAAGGAAGCGGCGGTCCTGAAAAAGATAGGCTCCAAGCGTTACACAACACTGTTTCTTTCCGGCAGTCACGATAATTATAAGCTCCTCGGAGAATATCCCGAAACGGATTATCTGGGCGGACGGGCGAGAAATATCTGCGGCAGTCTGTATATGCTTTCTCCCGGCAGCGTTTTTGACCTTGACGGGACAAGCATTTTCACTTTCGGAGGAGGACATGAGACCGACTGCGAGGAATTATCCGCCGAAAGCGGTGCCGAAAACGGAACCGTAACAGACGAGCAGAGGACAATTGCCGAACAGGCGCTTGAAAGCCGCGGCAATAAGGTCGATTACGTTTTTACCCATGAGCCGCCGCAGACTATCGGTG
>JAGBFZ010000363.1 GCA_018110855.1 Oscillospiraceae bacterium | reverse complement strand
GGGGTACCGATCCGACTACACATACTCAGGAGGAAATAGATATTGTCGCTTCTGACGATGTGGATATGATATTTGCCGAGTGCAAATGGAAAAATGAGCTTACTGACAAAGATGTGCTGGAGAAGCTTATGTTCAGGAGCAATCTGTTGAATTGCAATAACAAATATCTGTATCTGTTCTCCAAGACGGGATTTACAGATCAGTGTACCGCTTTGGCAGATTCGCTTGGTAATGTTACTTTGGTTAAGTATGAGGATATGTTTTCGTAAATCATTAATATTTTTTGATTTGAAGGGTTTAAGTTCGGTCAATGAGAACAGGAGTATGTCGGGTCTTTGCTTGGTCTTTATTTGGTCTTTAAAGTTACAGCAACATAGAAAAAGACACGAAATTGTGTGGGTGCAAAATGCTGTTCAAACGCCAATTTTACGCACTTTACAGAAAGATGCAGCAAACCGGGGAAAAGGCTATTACTGACTCAAAGAGATAATTTTTGCCCTTACAAACGGCGTATTTACGCGGTTTGGGGCGAGCGTATCATCACTTTGGTCAACTTTTTGACAACTCATAAAGACCATATTAACCGCTATGTTCTCGCATAGCGGTTATTTTTGTATTCTGTAACTTTCAATCTACTGCTGTGCTGTTGTTTCCTGTCAGCATCTGCTCAATGGAAGCGGCGATATTGCGTTTCATTCCCTCAAGCACATCGGCGTAGATGTTAGCGGTAACATTGATGTCGCAGTGCCCCATACAGGGATTTGACATCGGCGGCGGGATATGATAAAATAGAATTATTAATTCAACGCTTTTGGAAAAAGGTAAACATCGGGACAGCCCGCACAGGAATGATAAATATGAACGATAGACTTGATTATTTAAGAGAAAAGACCTCGCTCCTCACCACCGCTCCCGGAGTGTATCAGATGAAGGATAAAACGGGGCATATAATTTATATCGGCAAGGCAAAGAATCTCAGGAACCGTGTGTCCTCCTATTTTGCCAAGACTCCAAACCACACTCCAAAGGTGGCAAAAATGGTGGAAAACGTCTATGATTACGATTTTATCGTGACAAAATCGGAGTATGAGGCGCTTGTGCTTGAGTGCTCCATGATAAAGCAGCACTCGCCCAAATATAATATTCTCCTGAAGGACGACAAGGGCTACAGCTATATACGCATTTCTCCCCCGCCCTATTCAAAAATAACCGCAGAGCTGCAGAAGCCCTCAAGCGGCGAGCTTTTAGGTCCCTACACAAGCTCCTTTGTGGCTCGTCAGGCGGCTGCGGAGGCAGGGCGGGTATTCATGCTCCCCACCTGCAAAAAGGTTTTTCCCCGCGATATCGGCAAGGGCAGACCATGCCTGAATTTTCAGATAAAACGGTGCATGGGAGTATGCACGGGCAAGATTTCCGAGGAGGAATATGCGGATATCATAAGAGAGGCTTCGGATTATATCCGAAACGGCTCGGAGGCATCTGTTGAACGGATGACCGCTCAGATGAACGAGGCGGCGGAGCGGCTTGATTTCGAGCTTGCGGCAAAGCTCCGTGACCGCATAAGCGCTGTTACAAAGGCTGCGGACTGTCAGAATATCATAACCGAAAAGCTCCCCGATACGGACGCTGTGGCTATTGCACGAAATAACGGCGAGGCGTGTGCGGCAGTGATCATGTACCGAGGAGGACGGCTTTTTGACCGCGCGGAATATTTTCTCGGTGAGGACGATTCGGAAAGCGTTATGCTTGAGGATTTCATAACCCAATATTATTCGGGAGGACGGGAGATCCCCCGAAATATCATTCTCGGAGGAGAGATAGCGGATATAGAAGATATTGAGCGGCTTTTCAGGGAACGCTCGGGAAGGGCGGTGGACGTTTTATCTCCTCAGAGGGGACGCTATATGCGCCTTGCGGAAATAGCCAAGTCTAACGCTGAGGAATATCTTTCCATCAGGGTGGGGCGCACTGCTGCCGAGATATCGGCTCTCGAGACCCTTGCAAAAATGCTTGGACTGAAAAAAACTCCTCTTTATATAGAGTCCTACGATATTTCGAATTTAGGCTCTGCCGACATGGTTGCGGGCATGATTGTTTTTGAGAACGGCAGACCATGCAAAAAGATGTACAAGCGTTTTTCGGTGAAGGAAAATCTCATTCAGAACGACCTTGCCTGTATGCAGGAAATTATCCGCAGACGGTTTACCCATTATCTTGACCCCGAAGAGACCGACGAGGGCTTCAAGCGGCTGCCCGACCTTATTCTTCTGGACGGAGGAAAAAATCAGCTTGCCGCTGTAAATGAAGTGCTTTGGGAAATGGATATCAAGGTGCCAGTTTTCGGTATGGTGAAGGACAATAATCACCGCACTCGTGCGATCACTGCGGACGGGGGCGAGATAAGCATTTCCGAAACAAAGTCAGCTTTTATGCTGGTAACAAGGATACAGGACGAGGTGCACCGCTTTGCCATATCCTATCATCGGAAAAAGCACCGCAAATCCTCCTTTGAGCTTGGCATTACAAGCGTAAAAGGAATCGGAGAGAAAAAGGCATTGAAGCTCCTCACCGCCTTCAAAACTACCGAGGCTCTTAAAAAAGCTGCTCCCGAGGAAATTGCTCAGGTTGCAGGGGTTAGTCAAAGTGTTGCAAAAGAAGTCTATGAATTTGTGCAAAATTCTCTATGAAAATTCATTGTTTGTTATAGAAATATATTTTTTAATAGGGTATAATAGATATTGTATATTGTAATCGTTTTGTAATCTTTATCAAAGGAGGCGGAGATCATGCGGGTCATCACAGGTATCGCAAGAGGAAGAAAGCTCAAGGCGCTGGAGGGCGAGGAAGTTCGTCCAACCACCGATATGGTCAAGGAAGCTATCTTTTCCATCATTCAGTTTGACATTGAGGGCAGCGTTGTTCTCGACCTTTTCTGCGGCTCGGGTCAGCTGGGCATTGAGGCGCTTTCAAGAGGTGCAAAATACTGCCGCTTTGTGGACAAAAGCTCCGCTTCTGCGGAATGTACCCGTGAAAATATAGCTGCCTGCGGATTTAAGGACGAATGCGGCGTTACCGTAAGCGACAGCCTTGATTTTCTCAGAGGCGTGAGAATGACCTTTGATATTGCTCTTCTCGATCCCCCTTACAGAAACGGGCTTATCGAAAAGGCAATGCCTCTCCTTGAGAGCAAGATGTCCGACAGGGGCATCGTTGTATGTGAGCATGAAAAGGGTCTCGTTCTACCCGATAGCTTCGGTAAGCTCACAAAATCCAAGACCTACCGCTATGGTAAGATCGAGGTAACGGTTTACAGAGTTCCCGTTCCCGATGAGGAAGAGGAATAATAGTCATTTTTGAAAGGAAATGATTCGCTTGAGGATAGCAGTTTGCCCGGGAAGCTTCGATCCCGTGACCTTCGGTCACAGGGACATTATCCACAGGGCTTCAATGCTTTTTGACAAGGTGATAGTGCTTGTGGCTGTAAACAAGCAGAAGACCCCTGCATTCACCCCCGAGGAAAGGGTGGCTCTTATCAAAAAGGTCACAGCGGAATTTAAGAATGTCGAGGTCGATGTTTGTTACGGACTTATAGCAGATTATGTCCGCAGCGTGGGTGCGGTTGCTATTGTAAAGGGTCTCAGGGCTGTGACTGACTTTGAATATGAGTTTCAGATGGCTCTGGTGAACAGGAATATCTATGACGGCGCAGAGACGGTTTTTCTTACAACAAGCTCTGAAAATATGTATCTCAGCTCCAGCGTGGTAAAGCAGGTGGCATTTTACGGCGGTGATATCAGCAAATTCGTTCCCCGCTGTATTTTAAAGGATATCGAAGAAAGGCTTTGTCCCCCGAAGGATGCTTCGGAAAACAGAGGCTGATATCCATATACATCTTAATTATCCTCTTGTTTACAAATGAACGCCTTCGGGCAGATCGGAGAATTTAAAATGGCAGATGTAATGATAGACGAATATATCGATACGATGGACGAGCTTCTTGACAAGGCGCAGAGCTTCCCTCTTTCCGCAAAGAAGTCTCTTGTGGACGTGGAGCAGCTGAGAGAATGTCTCGACCACATCAGAATGAATCTCCCCAACGAGGTCAAGCAGGCGAAGAAGATAGTTTCCGAGCGCAAATCCATAATTGACGAGGCTAACCGTCAGGCGGAGGAGATCGTGACCCGTGCCGAGAGCCGCAAAAATGCTCTCATTTCCGAGCATGAGATAACGAGAGCCGCTCAGGCGAGGGCTGCGGAGATAGAAAAGCAGGCTCTTGCTAAGGCAAAGGCTGTCAAGTCTGCCGCTGATGAATACATTATCGACACTTTATCCAAGGCGGAGGAGACCCTTGCCGCTTCACTTAATGCTATCAAGCGCACAAAAGGAACCATCAAGTCCCCTGCTGCGCCCAATGTACCTATGAATAACAATATCCCCCCGCAGAGATGATCTATGCCCCTTTGGGGGCGTTATCATCTGAACCGAATCAGTATTATAATGCATAAAATTCAGGAGGAGTATAGCTATGAATGAAAACCTTTACAAAGTCCATATGGGCAAGGCAAAGTGCGCTGTTGACCTGGGAGACGGCTCCGAGAGAGGCGAATACGTTGATCAGGACTACATACTGCACAAGATGGGCAGACCCCACAGAAGCATTAGTCTGATGTACTGCTACTATCCCTTTGACGAGCAGTTCCCCGGCAGAATTTCCGAGGTGATGAAGGACGCCAATGTTTCCTTCCAGTGGGATTATCCCTATGATGATTATTTCACCTACAAGGGCGGTATCGGCGGAGATCTGAACGATGAGCCCTTCACCTGCATGAGAGACGTCCGCAGGCACGGTCAGGACGTTACTCTCACTCTTACTGTGGACCCTCACTGCACAGACGAGCAGCTTATTGCTATTGCTAAGGATCTGAGCACCTTCGGCAGAATGATGCTGAGAATTAACCATGAGGCTACCGGTAACTGGTTCAGCTTCACTAAGAGAGCCTCCTACAAGGAGATCGGCGATTTCTTCGTGCATTTTTCCGATATTATCCACCAGTATGCTCCCAATGTCAAGACTATCATCTGCATAGGCGGCATTGAGGACCTTAACAAGACCGAGATGGAGATGGAAGAGGAGTTCAAGGCAACTATTCCTGCGGCTGATATCTGGTCTGTTGACAAATACATGGCTCTTCACTGGGGCTGGCCCTATGATGTGGCTCTCAGAGGCGGCACCTCTCATTCCAGAAGCAAGGTGAGAGAAACCTACGAAAAGACCAAGGCAAGCTTTGAAAGATACAAGTTCCTAAACGGCGGCGTGGCAAAGCCCATGGTAATGAGCGAGTTCAACGCTGACGGCGATGTTACGGGCGCATACGAGCAGGCGGATATGGTCAAGGAATTCTGCGATATCCTCGTTAATGAAAAGGCTGACTGGTTCTCGGGCTTTACCATGTATCAGTTCAGGGACAGAGGTCGTCTGGGTCTTGAGATTGAGGATCCCAACAATCCCAATGTGGGCATCGAGCAGCCCGTTCTTAAAACCTACAGGGAAATTATCCATTCCGAATGGTTCAGTCCTGAGATAACCGAGGAGGAGACGGATAATAATGTTCCCGTTACCCTCAGATGGGGCGGAGCAGAGGATGCTGACGGAATTGCCATAAAGCTTCATTTTGAGAAGAATCCCCATTTCTGCGAGGTCGTTTTCGAGGACGACGGCAACTACATGATGGAGATAAACGGAAAGTGGTTCTACAAGTCCCCCAAGGCTAAGACTATTGACCTGATGAGCGCATTTTACGAGAAGCCTCTTGAGGGCGAGTGCGACATGACTCTGAAGCTCTTCGCTCCTCCCGCAAGCGGTGAGAACGATCCCTCTCAGGGCGCTGACTGGGCTGAAAATTATTACTATACCATGGAAAAGCTCCCCAAGGTAAGGCTTGAATTTGAGCCTGTGGAGCTGTGATGAAATAATACTGACATATTACGGGCGGAAGATTTTTTCTCCGTCCGTATTTTCTTGAAACATACTACAAACATTGAATTTACATTCATGTCATAACTGTGCAAAGTGCAACAATTTATCTATTATTATCACACAATATTACCGTTGACGAGGATAATTTTGTGTGATATAATTTTATTATGCAGGATTATGTTCTATTACCCCGAAAGGATATCACCATTATGACCAGAATAGAAAAAGCTGTTGCGCTTATAGTCGGACTTATAATCGCAGTCATAACTTCTGTGACGCTTATTATATCAATTTCCCTTTCGTCAAACCACAACAACAGCACCCACACCACCATGACCGAGATCGGTATCAACGTTCTGAGAAATTCTGTTGAGAGCAATGAGGATGATCTCAGGGCAATGTTTGATGTGTGGAAGGGTCTTGACGTAAGAAACAATCCCATTGCCAGCGCCATAAATAAGGGTTATCCCGGCAAGCTTTCCGAGCTTTACAATAACTCAAATCCCGATGAGAACACCTTTGCTTTGTTTACCGACGCGGAGGGAAACAAGCTCTGGGCAAGCGATTCCTTCAAGCTCAGCTCCTACGATGTTTCAAGGGCGCTTGCGGGTGAAGAGTATGCAGGCTTTTTGTCCGATGCCAATGTTCCTCTGTGCTACATATATGTTACCCCCGTTATTTACAGCTCCGGCGGATTTGCAGGAGACGTTATCGGCACCTGCCTTCTGGGCCGCAACCTTTCAAATTCGGAGGCTCTTGACGAGATAAAGGAGCAGATAAACGGCGAGGTGACTCTTTTCGGCAAGGATACCCGAATTGCTACCACATTCACCGATGCGGAAGGCAAGAGAGCTGTAGGTACTCAGCTTGACGAAAAAACTGCCGAAAAGCTTCTTACAAACGGTGAGAGCATAAAGAGCAGGGCTGAAGTAATGGGCGGTGAATATTTCGTTCAGTACGAGCCTATCACCGATATCAACGGGCAGTTCTGCGGCGCATATTTTGTGGGAATGTCCACCGAGGCAAGCGACAAGTCCTTCGGTAAGGTCATCATTATTACCGTTGTGGCTGCGGTCATTATTCTTATGGCGGCTATTGCTGTTATCGGTATTTTCATCAAGAGAGTTATTGCCCGTCCCATTGTGGAGCTGAACAGCCTTGCGGAGGATATGAGCAGGGGTAATCTGAGCGCTGCCGACAGCAGCTTTAAATTCGGAAACAATGAGCTGGGCGATTTCGCCGTGGCTCTCAGAAATACCAAGAACAGCCTTAACGGCTACATAAGTGATATTACGAATATTCTTGAATCAATGGCGGACGGTAATTTTACAAGGCGTCCTTCGGTACAGTACACAGGCGATTTTGAGCGTATTGAGCAGGCCTTCGGTGATATCAGGCAGGAGCTTTCGGAGATAGTTCACAATATCAGCCGTTCCTCCGAACAGGTGCTTTCGGGTACTTCTCAGATGTCTAACGGCTCTAAGATACTTGCAGACGGCACTACCACTCAGGCTGGCGCTATCGAGAATCTGAACAGCGCTGTTCAGGGTATTTCCGAGAAGATCAAGGTCAATGCGGGCAATGCTGTCCGTGCAAAGGAGCTTTCCGCTGAGGTGGAGAGCAGCGCTGTGGCTCAGAACAGGGACATGAACAGCGTTATGGAGGCTATGACAGAGATCGAGCGCAAGTCCTCGGAGATCGGCAAGATAATCAAAACTATTGATGATATTGCTTTCCAGACCAATATCCTTGC
>JAGBFZ010000362.1 GCA_018110855.1 Oscillospiraceae bacterium | reverse complement strand
GTTTCGTTCAGCAGGTAGATTCTCCTCAGAATCTTTACACCAACCCTGTTAACCAGTCCGTTGCAGGCTTCATGGGCTCTCCTCAGATGAACTTCATCGACGCTTACCTCAGAAAGATCGAGGGCAAGTACACCGTTGAGTTCGGTTCCGAGGACACCAAGACCACCCGCGGCAAGAAGTACTATGTTGAGATCCCCGAGGCTAAGATCGATGATCTTGCTCTTTCCGAGCTTGTTGACAAGGAGATCGTAATGGGTATCCGTCCCGAGAACATTCACGATGAGGAAATGTTCCTTTCCGCTGCTAAGACAGGTATCATTGAGGCTGACGTTGAGATCACCGAAATGATGGGTGCTGAAACATACCTCTACCTCAACTGCGAGGGTATTCCCCTTACTGCTCGTGTTGATCCCAGATCTACCGCTCGTCCTCAGGACACTATCAAGGTTGCTATCGATCCCAACAAGATCCACATCTTTGATAAGGAAACCGAAAAGACTGTTATCAACTGAGTTTCGTACAAATAGCTTTTTTACAGGTCTGCATTATGTGTGCAGACCTGTTTTGTTATATTTATTCAAACATTTGTAAAATAATCCTAAGCACAATATTCACAATATATTTACTATTCAAAAGTGCCCACGCCCTTTTATTGTATTGACTATTGTTAAAAATGGTGCTATAATAAAAATAGACATATTTTTGCATTTTTTGTATGTTAGTATACAATTTTCCCATGACCTTAGGAGGGATTTGCTATGTGCAGTACAAGTGAATATATAGATTATTCCCCTGCCGATAATGATAATGCAGCATCCGTTGCCTCGTACTGCCGATTTCTGGATGACGCTTCGGGTATTGTGGAAAAGGGCGGATTTACTGTTGCAGTATTCTCTGTAAATAAGTTTGCTCATTTCTGCGAGATATACGGTCCTTCTGAGGGCAGATTAATTAAGCAGACCATTGAAAAAACCATGACGGCTGCTATCGGTGAAAACGAGCTTTTTTCTCCCTATGAGATACACAAATTCGTTGCTCTTCTTCAAGGGGACGACATAACCGTTTCTGAACGTCTCAAGTCGATTTTTGACGAAATATGTGCAATTCTTGCCTCAGACAAGTGCCATATCAGCGCAAGCCTCTCCTGCGGACTGTGCGCTTCCTCGGGCGGCATGGGTATAAACGAGATCATAAACAGAGCCGATATGGCAAGAAGAAGCATTGATACCGACAGCTTTATAACTCAGTTTGTTGTTTACAGCGACTCGATCCGCGCTATGGATGAGCGTAAAAAGCTTATCGAGCTGGGTCTTGCAAACGCTGTGAAAAATAATGAGCTTGTCATTGATATTCAGCCAAAATACGATCTTAAAACAGGCAAATGCGTTTCTGCAGAGGCTCTTGTCCGCTGGGATCACCCGAAGCTCGGAAGAATATGCCCCGATGAGTTTATTCTCATTGCCGAGCAGACAGGCGACGTTATTGATATTGATATGTTCGTGCTTGAAACAGTCTGCAAGCACATGAGAAGATGGCTGGATATGGGCGTGAATCCCGTTCCGATTGCTGTGAATCAGTCCCGCATGCATATTTCCGACCCCAATTATGCGGACAGCATTTTCAAGATGATGCAAAAATATGATGTATGGCCCAGTATGATCGAGCTTGAGACCACAGAATCCGTTATCATGAACGATTACAAGAAGGTCTCTCGTGTTCTTGAGCAGCTCAGAAATTTCGGATTTGTCCTTTCTATGGACGATTTCGGAAGCGGCTTCACCTCCATTGATATGCTCAGCGAGCTTGAATACGACGTTTTAAAGCTGGATCAGAAGCTGATCAGAAAAATTGCCGATTATCCGCGCAGCTATTCCCTTGTCAAGCACCTTATCGCCATGGCACATGAGATGAATATGAAGGTGGTTGCAGAGGGCGTTGAAACTGCCTCTCAGGCGGAGCTGCTCAAGGGTATTGACTGCGACCTTGTTCAGGGCTTCTATTATTCATATCCCGTCAGCGTTGAGAGCTTTGACGCAAAGATTTTCGGGATCATTACCATATAATTTTTCGGCATTGTTCCACATGGAACAATGCCGTTTTCAGATATATCAGGTTGTAAAGGAGAACCAGATCATGCATATTGCTACCCCAAAACAGATGAAAATGGCTGAGGCAAACGCTGTTTCAAAAGGAACCTCCTATCTTCAGCTTATGGAAAATGCGGGAAAAGCAGCCGCAGAAGAGATCATTAATAATTTCACCTCCATCAACGGAAAGCGTGCGCTTATCCTGTGCGGAAAGGGAAATAACGGCGGAGACGGCTTTGTTATTGCAAGACTGTTATGTGAAAAGGGTGCTGATGTTACCGTTTCTCTCACCTCGGAAAAACCCGAAACGGGAATCGCATTTGAGGAGTTTTCAAAAATAGCAGAGCTGCCTGATATTACAATACGCCGGCTTTCAGAAACTGACTTAGATATCGAATATGATATCATTTCCGACTGTATTTTCGGAACGGGATTTCATGGTGAACTTCCCGAAAATATTGCAGAGGCACTGAAAAAAATGTCGGGTAAAAATGCGCTGAAAGTGGCAGTTGATATCCCATCAGGGGCGGACAGTATCAGCGGAAAATGCTCAGAGGGAACATTACACGCAGATATTACCGTTACCTTTGGCGCTGTAAAGGCAGGTATGCTCCATTCTCCCGCAAAGGAGCACTGCGGCAGAATAATTACCGCAGATATCGGCATTGACGACAGCTGTTTTGAGGCTATCGGCGGTATTCCCGTTCTCATGGATCTCAGACTTGCAGCGGAAGCAGTGCCCGTCAGAGACGAAAACTGCCACAAGGGCTGCTTCGGCAGACTTCTGATCATAGCGGGAAGCGATGGTATGAGCGGAGCTGCTGCTATGAATGTTACAGGTGCTTTGAGAAGCGGTGCAGGACTTGTCCGCCTTGCAAGCGTTCCACGGGTAATTGACCGTGTGGGTTCTGGCATTTACGAATGTACTTTTACGGAGCTGTCCCCTGCCGCAGACGGAACTATTTCAAAGGATAATATCCCACTTTTATTATCCGCCGCAGAAAAATCTACAACAATATCCATAGGCAGCGGAATGGGCGTCTCTGAGGACAGCAGAGAAATTATTCGGAAGATAATTTCACTTTGCGGCGAAAAAAATATTCCCATTGTCATTGACGCAGATGGTCTAAACTGCCTTGCAGGCTGCATAGATATTATCAGGAACGCAAAATGCAGGGCTATACTCACGCCCCATCCCGCCGAGCTGGGACGGCTTCTGAATGTTCCGACTGCTCAGGTGACTGCGGACAGGCAGTCGGCAGCAATGCGGCTTTCAGAGCTTACGGGAGCAATTGTCTGTGCAAAGGGCTATCCCACATATATCGCTTCACCCGAAGGAAATGTATGCGCCTCCTTCACAGGCAACGGCGGACTGTCCCGAGGCGGCAGCGGCGATGTACTGACGGGGATAATATCGGGGCTTGTATGCGCAAACAACCGTGAAACCTTTGCTGATAACAGCCTTCTGTTCAAAGCAGCCTCAGCGGGAGCTTTCATATTCGGGCTTGCGGCTGATATTGAAGCAGAGGAGCTTTCAATGACCGGGATGCTCCCCACCGATGCAGCAAACAGGCTTCCCTACGTTTTCAGCCGCCTTGGCAGATAAATGCGTTCCGAATAATAGCCTTGAAAAGGCTGAAAGGAATGTATTTATGAAGCACAGCCTTTTAAAAATTTTCGCACCTGTTTTTCTTGCCGCAGGAATATCCGCCTGCGGTATCGCCGATATTTCCATGCCGCCCGAGCCAAAGCTGTCGGGTGGATTTTCGTGCGAATGTACCGTTTCGACAATGATAGTTCCTCCGGGTGATGAAAGCGCAGAGGAAACGGAATTTACCTTCTCGGGAAAGCTGTCCCGCCTTGGCACAGGCTTTTATGAGCTGGAACTGGCATCTCCCGATACCGTTTCGGGCATGAAAATATCCTCCCGTGACGGGGATATTTCTTCGTCCTTGGGCGAGCTTTCCCTTGATATCGCAGCGGAAAATGTGCCGCATAAATCTCCTGTTTATGCGCTTTTCAAATCGTTTGACAATATGGCTTCCGCTTTTGAAAACGGCGGAGCGCTTGTTTCGGGGGAAAATGGCAGCTGGGTATATCAAAGCGATGGACTTAGCGCGGTTTTTGACGGCGAGGGTATTATTACTTCCATGGCGATCGCTTCACCGAAAATGACCGCGGAATTTACGAATTTCACCCTTTCGGAAAATATCAGCGAAACAGGCTCCGAAAGCGAATCAGAAATTTCCTCCGAAGCATCGGCAGAAACATCTGCTGTTACAACAATATCAGAAACTGATTTGACAGTTACAACGACATCAGCTTCGGCTGTTATAACCGAAACTGCACCTCCACAAAGCTCCGAAACAACGGCTCCAACAACAACAACAATGGAATGAATAAGCTCAAGCCCGTGAAGCATTACTGCTTTTCGGGCTTAAATTCTTTTATTGTTCCACGTGGAACATTTTTTGAAATCATCCGTTACATCAGCGAAAGTATATCCTCATCGGACAACTTGGGCTGAGCAGTTCGATTGATGGAAAATGCAAGCAGATGCGCTGTTCGGTCTATCATCTTATCAATATCACGGGGAGTGACCATCATGTTGGGCAGATGTTTGTCCGGGGGAGAGCCTGTAATGCTGTGGACAATGCTGTGCATATCTAC
This sequence comes from Oscillospiraceae bacterium, assembly GCA_018110855.1. Taxonomy (GTDB): domain Bacteria; phylum Bacillota; class Clostridia; order Oscillospirales; family Ruminococcaceae; genus Huintestinicola. The sequence goes on along the minus strand of JAGBFZ010000362.1, from coordinate 4,964 downwards.
GACTGTGGGTACTCCCACAGCTATAACAGGTATCCCAAGAGTCTCACGGGAAAGCTCCTTGCGGCGGTTCTGAACTCCCGAACCGGGAGAAATTCCGCTGTCCGAGAGCTGGATCGTAGTTCCCAGACGAGAAATATCGCTGCAGGCAAGAGCGTCAACAGCAATCACACAGGTAGGCTTTATCTTTTCACAAATTGCCTTTACAAGCTCGGAGGATTCAATACCCGTCTGACCCATCACTCCTGTTGAAAGGACGGATACCATATTCAGATCAAGCTCCGCAAGCTCAGCTCCCACATTATCCCCTGCAATGTGGCGGGTGGCTATTATTCGCTGAGCAACCTTCGGACCCAAAGCATCGGGAGTTATGCTCTCATTGCCAAGCCCCGCCACAAGAATATGCCCCTTGTCGGGTATCAGAGAAGAAATTTCATCTGCAATATTCATGGACTGCTCAGCAAAATCCTCGGGATGAGCAGAAAGCCGGTCAGTTTCAATGGTAATGTAACGTCCCTTCCCCTTGCCTATACGAAACCCTGCCATGTCGTCTGTAACGATTATTTCAGTTATCTCGCAGACAGTGCTTTTACGCAGCTTTCGCTTTATCCCCTTTGGGAGCTTGTCACTGTCGGGATCAAACATCTCCACCGCCAGATCAGTTCGGGAATATTTTGAAACACTCATATGATCAGACCATTCCTTTTCCGTAGAATTATAGATATAATATGTGCATAATAGCTAAAAATAATCTTTTTATCAAGCAGAAATTTTTCACAAAATTATATTGAAAAATACAGGGCAGAATGGTATAATAATAGTATGTCTGAAAGCGCTCGGGCCGACAAGTGGGTGTTTTCAAGCTGGATTTGCAAGCGTGATTTCTGGGAACGGGGTCATTTACGCTCCTCAAAAGCCAACACCGTGTCTATGGCTTTTATTCACAGCCCGATCCGATAAATTTTATGATATTAACAATTTTATGGAGGTTATGATTATGCCAAACATTAAGTCCGCTAAGAAGAGAGTAAAGGTTATTGCAGCTAAGACCCTTAGAAACAAGATGATCAAGTCCAACCTTAAGACCATTATAAAGACTGCTGACGCTGAGAAGTCCCCTGAGGCTATCAAGCTCGCTATCAAGAAGGTTGACCAGGCTTGCGCAAAGGGAATCATGCACAAGAATAAGGCAGCAAGAAAGAAGAGCCAGCTCGCTAAGAAGCTCAACGCTGCTCAGTAATCATTTTAATAAAAATTTCTCGATCTGTCCTGTGCAAACGGGACAGATTTTTTTTGAATAGTAAAAAGCCCGTCAGTAGTTTTGGCGGGCTTTTTTGCAATAAAAATTAATTACAGATTCATTTTCAGTCGGTTGCAGGGGGATTAGAATAGTCTCCTGACGAGTCGATCTTAATAAGCTGATCCACAAGTCGGGCAAGATCGTCCTTGTCGCTGAAGCTCAAAGTGATCTTTCCCTTTTCACCGCTGCTTCCTGTTATCTTTACAGATCTGCCGATAAGCTGCTTCAGGCTAAGCTCCATTTCTGTATAGTAATTTTTTGTTTTTTTGCTTACAGAAGGCTGTTTTTCGGTATCAGCCGAATTAAGCTCTGCCGCCAGCTTCTCCGTCTGACGGACGTTGAGCTTATCCTTTATAACAAGCTCAAGCGCATAAAGCAGGCTGTCCTTATCCTCGATCGACATGAGGACCTTTGCATGACCAACGGTTATCTCGCCATTTCCGAGAGAATTAAGGGCTTCTTCGGGGAGAGTCAGAAGTCTGGTCAGATTTGCAATATATGAACGTGATTTGCCCATTGTCTCGGCAAGTTTATCCTGAGTGATACCGTATTTATCCATGATAGTACGATATGCCGAGGCTTCCTCGACGGGATTCAGATCAGCTCTCTGAATATTCTCAACAATAGCAAGCTCCGCCGCTTCCAGCTCATCAGATTCACGAATAATAACAGGGACCTCTTCCATTTTAAGCAGCCTGCACGCACGCCATCTCCGCTCGCCTGCAATTATCTGATAGCTTATTCCGTTGGGAAGAGGACGGACAACAATTGGCTGGATAAGTCCATGCTCCTTGATTGAATCCGCAAGCCCTCTGATATTTTCCTCGTCAAATACATTTCGGGGCTGAGCCTTATTCGGCTCAATATCGGACATTCTCAGTGTTTTAACTTCCTTATTTTCAAAAGCGTTGTCCTCAAATAATATGTCAAGACCCTGACCGAGCGCCATTTTCATCCATCCTTCCTTAGGGTTTTACTGAGCCGATCAGCTTCTTTTTGATAGGCTTCGGCTTCACATCGGTTACTCCATGACGGGTGAGCATTTCCTCCGCCAGTTTTTCGTATGCCTCCGCTCCTCGGGAGGTCTTATCATAATAAATTACAGGCTTTCCAAAGCTGGGAGCCTCAGACAGCTTGACATTTCTTGGGATCACTGTGCGGTATACCTTCTTGGGAAAATGCTTCTGAACCTCAGAAACGACCTGATTTGTGAGATTCAGACGGGAATCGAACATTGTGAAAACAATTCCGTCAATGTCAATATTGGGATTATAATTTTTCTTGACCCGCTTAATGGATTCCACCAGCTGAGACAGTCCCTCAAGGGAATAATACTCGCACTGAAGCGGGATAAGCACACTGTCAGAAGCGCACAATGCGTTGACCGTCAACAGAGATAATGAGGGAGGGCAGTCGATTATTATGTAATCATAATCGTTTTTTAACGTTAAAAGCTGCATTTTGAGTCGGTTTGAACGGTTATCAAGATTCACAATCTCAATATCTGCTCCTGCAAGAGCTGATGTGCTGCAAATTAAAGACACGTTTTTAAATGCAGTCTCGATAATTCCCTCGCCTATTCTCCGTTTTCCCATGAGAATGTCATAGATCGTTACAGAAACGGATTTTTTTCGTATTCCAAAACCGCTTGTGGTATTTCCCTGAGGGTCCATATCAATACAAAGAACCTTCTGTCCTCTGATACCAATACATGCCGCCAAATTAACGGCAGATGTGGATTTTCCAACGCCGCCCTTCTGGTTAGCAACAGCAATAATTTTCGTCATTTTATCATTCCTTAGCCTTACTAAAATCCATTTTGGAACGTTTTTTCGAAAAAATCAGCATATTTTTTCCGATTTTTTCAATTGTTCCACATGGAACATTTTTGAGTTCTTGGTATATTTCTATTATATCATTTCCATATATCAATTGCAAGAGTTAAATGATATAAAAATATAATTGTTCCACGTGGAACATTTAAAAAGTGTGAAAAAATACTTTTCGTTGTAATAACAACATACTTTTTAAAGAAAATCTATTATAATATACTCATCAACCACAGAAAGGATTAAAAATCATGATCAGAAAAATTGTTAAAATAAACGAAGAAAAGTGCAATGGCTGCGGTGCCTGCGCAAATGCCTGCCATGAAGGAGCTATCGGCATGATAGACGGCAAGGCGATGCTTCTCCGTGACGATTACTGTGACGGTCTCGGGGACTGTCTCCCCGCTTGTCCAACAGGTGCCATCTCTTTTGAAGAGCGAGAGGCAGCTGCATATGACGAAGAGGCTGTGAAAGCACATATGGCTGCTCACCATCATGGACACGCCTGCCCCGGAAGCGCATCAAAGGTATTCATGAGAGATTATTATTCCGATAAAAAAGCTGAAGATATACAGAGTCGTCTTGCTCAGTGGCCTTGTCAGATTAAACTTGCACCCATTCAGGCACCATATTTTGACGGTGCTGAGCTGCTTATTGCCGCTGACTGCACAGCCTTTGCCTATGGTGATTTTCATCGAAAGTTTATGGAAGGAAAAATATGCCTTATCGGCTGTCCCAAACTTGACAGCTGCGATTATTCCGAGAAGCTTTCGGAAATTATCTGCCGCAATAATATAAGAAAAGTCAATGTTGTACGAATGGAAGTACCCTGCTGCGGCGGGATTGAAATGGCTGTGAGAAAGGCAGCAGGAAATATTCCCGTTGAGGTCAAGATAATCTCAACAGACGGAAGGATAATAATGTAATATTACTTCGATCATACCTTCAAAAAGCCCGATGATATGTTCATATCTGCATATCATCAGGCATAATGTTGAAATTATATATATGATCCCTTTCCAAGCATTAGGAAGGGATAGATTTATATCAAGAATATCTGTTGATCTGAAATGTTCCACGTGGAACATTTTCTTAACTGTTAGAAGGTATCCTAACCACATACTCAATATAATCCTTCTCCTTGGTCTTTTTGACCTCAGCATTGATACCCGCTGCCTGCATGACCTCAATTGCATGATTTATGGTATTCACAAACAAACGGACATCCTTGAATGCCCCTCTGCATTTGCGAATCCTCTGCAATTCCTTGCTGCGGCGGGTCATATTTTCTATAAGCCGCTCGGTATTTTCCACATTCAGCTTACGCTCATAAATTTCCTCGATAAGATCAGCTCTGATATCGGAAGAATCCACTGCAAGAAGCGCCCTTGCATGACGCTCAGTAAAACCGTATTCTATCATTTTCCGCCGCTCGGCACGGGAAAATTTCAGAAGTCTCACCTTATTTGCAATAGTGGACTGAGATTTTCCAAGCCGAAGAGCAACATCCTCCTGAGTAAAGCCGAAAAGCTGAGTCATTGCGGAAATTGCCTCCGCTTCCTCAAAGAAATTAAGGTCTTTTCTCTGCATATTTTCCGCAAGGGACATCATAGCGGAGCTTCTTTCATTGGCATCAACGATAATGCAGGCTATTTCCGTCATTCCGCAAAGTCTTGCCGCTCTCATTCTCCTCTCACCTGCAATAAGCTCATAGCCGATATCAAGCCTGCGGACGATTATTGGCTGAATGAGACCGTTATTTTTAATGCTTGCCGCAAGCTCCTCAAGCTCTGCTTCATTAAAACGTGTGCGGGGCTGATTGGGATTCGGATATATCC
>JAGBFZ010000361.1 GCA_018110855.1 Oscillospiraceae bacterium | reverse complement strand
CTGGATGGGACTCGAACCCACGACCTCCGCCGTGACAGGGCGGCGTTCTAACCAGCTGAACTACCAGGCCATGTGGTGGGAACAATAGGGCTCGAACCTATGACCCTCTGCTTGTAAGGCAGATGCTCTCCCAGCTGAGCTATGCTCCCACATTTTTTATCGGTCTCGTCAACCGACTTTTATATTATACACTAATGCATTGCGTTTGTCAAGTGTTTTTTGAAATTTTTTTCAAAAAAATTCGGGAGCTGTGAGATGAACGCTGGGAAGCCGTTTCTTTGCTGCTGTATCTTTATTTTATGCGTGAATCAGTTAAGGTATTCCTCTATAAAACCAAATTTAGGTTAAAAATTCTGAAATCCCTTGAAAATGATGTCATAGTATGCTACAATATATTTACATGAACAATATCACTATAAGAAAGGCTGAATTAATATGAACTTTACAAAAAAGATGGCTGCTTCACTTTTGGCTGCTGCAATGACCTGCAGCCTTTTCGGCGCTGCTGTCGGCGCAGTTGAGTTTTCGGTTGTGGGAGACACCGGTAATAATACCGCAGCGGGAAACACTTCCCAGACTGTTACCACCTCTTCTACCGTTCAGAATGCTGTTCCTGAGTTTTTTGACGGCTGTGTAAAGCTCTCATGGACTGCTGTTCCGGGGGTTGCATATTATGCTGTCAAGATATGCGATACCGACAGCAATGTAATTGAAACTTATTATGTTAAAAATGTTACTGCAATGGTGGTCCCTGAAACTGCCTTCAATGTTGAGTATAACTCCAAAAAGGATTTTTATGCCTGCGTTATTGCACTGAAGCCCGGCGAGACTGATGTGACAGGTACTGCTTTCTACGCTCCCTCTGCAAGCAAATTTACAGTTGAATATGATATGGACAAATATCCGGAATACGGCGCTCCTCAGGATGTTACTTTTATGGTGAACAGCGGAAAGGTCTTTATCAGCTGGCAAAATCCCAATGATTTTGCTGAAAAAAAGGATCTTTTTACAGTAAGTGTCCTTGACAGCCAGAAAAAAAGTGTTTTCAGCAAAACCATTCAGGACACTCATATTGAGGTATCGGGTCTGAAGGACGGACAGACATACACCGTTAATATCTATAATAAAACCTTCTCCACCATGACAGGCAGTGAATACAAATTTGTATCCGATGTGAAGGAACAGACTGCGGGAACTAATAAGGACACCACAGTTCGTCCTCAGAAGGGCACAAATTATACGCTTCCTGCTCCTCTCACCGTCAAGGCTAAGGCGGGGGACGGAAGGATCACTCTCTCATGGAGCAGTGTTGACGAGGCTGACGGTTACAGGATATTTGCTTACAATGCAAAGACAAAGCAGTATGAGACCTTCAAGACCGTTAAAGGTACTAAATATACAATCAAGGATCTGAAAAACGGTTCGACCTACAAGTACCGTGTTGCTGCTGTCCGCTATGACAAAAACACTAAGATATACACTCCCGGCACAGCTTCAAAAACTGTTAAGGCAACTCCCCAAAAGGCTGCCAAAGCGAAATAATAATTCTACATCAACCTGTAGACAGATACGACAGCAATAATTACGTCACTCGTCATCAAGCTCCCTTGCAAGGCGGCAAGCCTTGCTGCGGTCGCTTTCCTAGATTGACGTAATTCTATCTGCCGTCCTTGTCTACAGAACGATGTAGAATAAGTATAAAAAATATTCTGATAAAAATATTGAGCATATGCCTTTTTGATTTGGCATATGCTCATATTTTTACATATTCATTCCCGCTGCGTACCCTGTGGAAAAGGCAATCTGCAAATTAAAGCCCCCTGTGTATGCGTCGGCGTCAATGACCTCTCCCGCGAAATAAAGCCCGCTTACGAGCTTTGACTCCATGGTTTTGGGGTTTATTTCATTTACCGAAACGCCTCCGCCCGTAACTATCGTTTCGTCGATGGAACGGAAATCCTTTATTGTCACCGTTAGATTTTTAAGCAGATGCATTAGCTCAGTCCGCTCTTTTTTGGATATCTGATTCACCTTTTTGTCCCCGGGGATACCCGAAAGCTCCACGATCACGGGAATGAGCTTTGCGGGAAGGAGCTTTCCGAGACTGTTTGCAAAATCCCTGTTTGCATTTTCCGAGAAATCACGCTGAAGTCTGTTATCAAGTGTTTTTTCGTCAAGGGCAGGCTTTAAGTCGATGATCAGCTTGTAGCGTCCCCGCTCCATTTTGCGGATATGCCCCGATGCGGATAATACCAGAGGTCCCGAAACTCCGAAATGGGTGAAAAGCATTTCTCCCATTTCGGAGTATAGCTTTTTGCCGTTTTCGCCGTCAATGAGGGTAAGGGTAATATTTTTCAGGGAAAGTCCCATTGCCTTGCTGCACCAGCTTTCCTCGCTGACCATGGGGACAAGCGACGGGCGCAGGGGAATTACCTTATGTCCAAGCTCCTTTGCAAACCGATATCCGTCTCCGTCAGAGCCTGTTTTCGGATATGAACGTCCTCCCGAGGCGATAAGCACCGATCTTGCATGATATGCTGCCCCGTCCGCCGATACTCCCGTAACAGCACCGTTTTCCGTAAGTATCCTTGTCACCTTTGCGTTTTTTACCGTAATTCTGTCCGAACGCTCCTTTATCGCACGTTCGAAGGCGATAACGATATCCTCCGCTCTGTCGCTGACGGGGAATACTCTGTTTCCACGCTCGGTTTTAAGGGGTACGCCCAGATTTTCAAAAAATGCCATGGTATCATTGCAGTCAAAAGCGGAATAGGACGAATAAAGAAACCGTCCGTTACAAGGGATATTTGCAAAAAAGTCTTCCCTGTCACAGTTGTTTGTGACGTTGCATCTGCCCTTTCCCGTTATGAGCAGCTTTCTGCCCACACGGGGATTTTTCTCAAAGAGAATCACGCTCTTGCCATAGTCTGCGGCTGTCACCGCCGCCATAAGCCCTGCTGCGCCGCCGCCTATTATAATGCAGTCTGCCATAAAAAAAGCTGCCTTTCAGTTTTTTATTTCGGAGCCTTCGGTCAGAGGTGCCTTGCAGTAGCTGCACCTTTTGCCCTCGGCGCTGCCTGTTATCCTGTTTGACGCTCCGCAGCTTTTACAGGTAACGAAGCGGTAGCCGTTGATGAGCCGCAGACCGCCCTTATCCTCGGATAATATCTTCACTCTGCCCTCGGCTCTGTCAATGTAGATATTGTTGAGATAATCCTTGTTGATAAGCTCCTCAAGCTCCCTTACTGTCTGCTCAAGGGGTATGTTCATTGTTTTCGCAATTTCCGCAAGCTCGGATTCGGGCTTGTCCGCAAGGCACATTGCATATACCTCTGCACGGTTTCTGAGCTTTCCCTTTTTCTTTGCGGACAGTACCATAAAAATGCCGATGCCGAGGCAGACAATGACGAAGGGAATGTTATCGTGATGCTCCTCCCTTGCGATTGTGGCGGCAAGACCCAGCACGCAGAATCCTGTCCATAATACTCCCACTGTCATAAGAGCTTTTTCAAAAAATATTCCGATGAGCTTCTTCATCTGTCAGACCTCCCGATTTACAAGCTGAAATCCTTGTCGTCAGTCTTTTCATATACCTCGTATTTTTCCCATATCTCCTCAAGACGCTCGAAGTTTTTGGATACATACTCCTGCTTTCTCATTCCCACTGCGGAAATAAGGGCGTTTATCAGGCTGAGAGGCGCAACGAGTGAGTCTGCAAAGGAAGCCATATCGCTGTGGGCAAGGAGCAGATGATCTGCATACTGCGCCAGCGGAGACGCCTTGCTGTCGGTGATGGCGATGACCTTTGCGCCGTTTTCGTGAGCGTATCTGAACGCTTTTACGGTATGTTTTGAATAGCGGGGGAAGCTGACGCCTATCATTATGTCTCCCTCGCCGATACCGAGTATCTGCTCGAACATTTCGCTTGTACTTGTGGTATGGATTATCTTAACATTATCAAACATGATATTGAAATAGAACACAATAAAACGTGCCAGCACCGAAGCCGATCTTGCGCCGATAACGTAAATGGTCTTTGCGTCCGCAAGAGCGTCAACAGTGGTATAAAAGCTCTCTTTGTCCGTTTCCTCAAGGGTCTTTCTTATCTGCTCGATGTCGAAATTCAGAACTCTGCTCAGCACGTCCTCTCCTGCAAGCTGATCGTTCATTACGTTCATTCGCTGAACGGTGGTGAGCTTGTTGCTTGTAAATTCCTTTAGTGCCTTCTGCATTTCGGGATAGCCCTCGAAGCCCAGCTCCGTTGCAAAGCGGACTACAGTGGATTCGCTGACTCCTACGATATTTCCCAGCTTTGACGCCGTCATAAAGGCTGCCTTGTCATAATGACTGAGAATGTATTCGGCGATCTTTTTATGACCCTTTGATAATTTCGGCAGTCTTTCAGTAAGCATTGCAGGCAGATTATTCTGCATGGTAAGCCCCTCTTTCATTTTTATTTGTGTATATCATTCTTCCCATAGGGAATTCTGAAGCGATAGTATTTCCATATGCCGCTTTTCGGTGGCGGCTGTATCGGTAAGGTAAACGTCTCCCGAGAGATATATCACGTCTCCCTCATGACAGCCCGTTACCATATGGGCAGGAACGGTAAATTCCCCGTTATCATCGGAAATCACCGCAATGTCATCACGAAGCCGTTCAAGTATAAGCATTTTACTCGCCTCCCTGTGATGAGCTTTTTGCTACATATAGTTTTGTTCCGTCGGAATAAACGGAAACTGTGGAGCGGATATCGGTTCGGTAAATGCTGCTTGTGTATTCCGAAAGTCTGTTCATGGTTTCCTTATGGGGGTGTCCGTAGGAATTTCCCTCGCCGCATGAGATGACGCATAATCTCGGAGTGATACGTTCAAGCAGCTTATCCGTAGAAGAGGACGAGCTTCCGTGATGGGAGACCTTGTATGCCGTAACATCAATGTCAGCCCCGCTTTTTATGAGGTCTTTTTCTCCCTCTTCCGAAAGATCGCCCGCTAACAGCCATGAAATGCGGTTGTAATCCACCCTCACCGCAACGGAATAATTATTGAGATCGTCATATTCCGCTCCCTCGCAGGGAGTGAGGACAGTCATTTTAACGGGCAGACCGTTTATCTCGGCAATATTGTAAACCATTCCCGCCTTTGCAGCAGTAAGCTTTCCGCCGCTGCTTTTTACCGATTTAAGAAAATTCTCATATACCCTCGTTGTGGGTACCATATTATCGGGGAGCTTGGGAACGATTATCTTTTCCGCTCCCACCGAGGATATGACCTCCGCCATGCCGCCTATATGATCGGAATGGGGGTGGGTGGCGATTATATAATCAAGCTTTTCAATGCCCTTTTCCTTTATGAAAGAAACCACTTTTTTGCCGTATTCCTTTTCGCCTGCGTCAATGAGAATGCTTTTCCCGCCTGCGAGAATGAGGATACTGTCTCCCTGACCCACATCTATTACATGAACGGAAAAGCTCTTCGCTTCATCGGGGATATCAGCTCCCTCAGGCGTTTCGGACGGGGCAAAGCCTATTGCCTGCTGAACTCCTGTCAGGGAAACAAGTCCCGTTTCGATAAGTGCTCCGAGACATATCCCCACGCACATCAGCATTACAAGCAGGGCTGTGGGGAGCATTTTAAGAAGCTTTGTTATTACCCACGTCTGCTTTTTCCTTTTTGCCATTTATCATTCCGTCCTTTTGAATGAGCTGTGTTTCTGCCCGAAGGATTTCGTTTTCCGTTTTTAGCGGAGTTTTTTGCCATTGACTTTTCCCTGAGATATGCATTATACTGCTCGTCGGGGCGGACAAGACATTCCTTTCCGTTTCCGATAAGATCGGTACGGTGCGCCTTGATAAGTGCCTCAATGCATTTCCTTTGATTCTGAGGACGGAAATACTGCAAAAGCGCTCTCTGCATACCCTTTTCCTCTGCTGTCCTCGGTACATACACCTTTTTCATGGTGTAGGGATCAAGCCCTGTGTAAAACATACAGGTGGATATGGTTCCCGGAGTGGGATAAAAATCCTGCACCTGCTCGGGGCGCATTTTAAGGCTTTTAAGGAAAAGCGCAAGCTCCACCGCTTCTTTCAGTGTGCTGCCCGGGTGGGAGGACATGAGATAGGGGACAAGATACTGCTCCTTGCCTATTTTTCCTGTTATCTTATAGAACTTGTCCTGAAATTTCTTGTATGCTTCGATGTGGGGCTTGCCCATCATGTCAAGGACTGCGGCTGAGCAATGCTCGGGAGCGACCTTCAGCTGTCCGCTCACATGATGCTCGATAAGCTCCCGCATAAATTCCTCGTTTTTATCCTCTATCAGATAATCGTAGCGAATACCGCTGCGGATAAATACCTTTTTAACGCCCTTTATTTTTCGGATATCCCGAAGAATATCCAGATATTCGGTGTGGTCTACCTCAAGATTTCTGCACGGCTCGGGTGCAAGGCATTTTTTTCCTTTGCACAGTCCATGGGTCAGCTGATGAGTGCATGATGGGGCACGGAAATTTGCCGTTGGTCCGCCCACATCGTGGATATATCCCTTGAAATTTGGCAGAGTTGTAAGAAGCTCCGCTTCTCTCAGGATACTCTCCTTGCTTCTTACGGATATTCTCCGACCCTGATGGAGAGCTATGGAGCAGAAATTGCAGTTGCCGAAGCAGCCTCTGTTGTGGGTGATGGAAAACTCCACCTCCTGTATGCCCGGAACGCCGCCTTCTTTCTCATATATGGGGTGATAGGTGCGCATATAGGGCAGCTCGTAAACATGGTCAAGCTCGGGTGTGGTGAGTGAATAGGAGGGGGGCAGCTGAACAAGCATTTTGCTCGATTGCCGCTGAATAACGGTCTTGCCGTATATCTCGTCCTGCATATCATACTGAATTTTGCAGGCCTTGGCATATTCCTCCTTGTTTTCCTTTACCTGTGCATAGGAGGGACATTCCGCAGCGCCGTAGGGAGTTTCTCTCGGGTCGCAGAGATATGCGGTTCCCCTGATATCACGAAGCTCGGACATTTTTTCGCCTTTGGCAAGCCTTGTGCATATCTCCGCTATCTGATGCTCGCTCATGCCGTACATGAGAAGGTCTGCGCCGCTGTCCTCAAGTATGGAGGGGCGGACGGAATCATCCCAGTAATCATAGTGGGCAAAGCGTCTGAGTGAAGCCTCAAGTCCCCCTATGGCAACGGGCATATCTTGTCCGAATATACGCTTGACCGCCTTGGAATATACAATAGTTGCCCTGTCGGGACGCTTTCCCGCTTTTCCTCCTGCGGTATATGCGTCATCAGAGCGCTTTTTCTTTGCGCTTGTGTAATGCGCCACCATTGAGTCGATATTTCCGCCTGTTATGAGGAAGGCATATTTCGGAGCGCCCAGCTTTTTAAAATCCGAGTCGCTTCTCCAGTCGGGCTGGGCGATTATGCCGACGGTAAAGCCCCGGTCCTCTATCATTCGGGAAATTATGGATATGCCGAAGGACGGGTGGTCTACATAGCTGTCACCCGTTATGCAGATAAAGTCAAGCCGGTCTATCCCTCTCTCGGTCATATCGGCTTTTGAAATCGGTAAAAATGGCATATTATCACCTGATAAATTCTTATTTTAAAAATACAAACAGCACATAGCTTATGAGCCATGCCGCTGCTGTCACGATCCAGAATATCATAAATCCCTTGCCTGCAAGCTTCTGGGGAATAGCTTTATCCATATCTTTTTTTACATAAGCATTTGTTATAATGCCCACTGAGTTTAAAAGCATGGACAGGGCAAAGCACAGATAGGGAATATCCTCATTTGCGATAATGCCGCACAGAAACAGCACTGTAAGCACCGCCGACAATAAAAATAATATGGGGAGTGATATCAGCAAAATCACTCTGAGCTTTATAGATGCATTGCGGTTCATAACCTTTTTCATCCCCTTTTAGGACTGTATATTACTCGTCAAAGGGTACGTCCTCATTCTCGTTTGCAGGTTCAGCCGAAGAGCTGCCGTTTCCGCTGAGCTTTCTCTGCAGGAACATCTCCCTTGTCATAAGCACCTGCCTTGGCTTTGCTCCCTCAAAGGGACCAACAACGCCCAGCTCCTCAAGCTCGTCCATGATACGGGCGGCTCTTGCGTAGCCAAGCTTTAGTTTTCTCTGAAAATATGAAACGGAAACGCCTGCGCCGCCTGCGTCCACCGCACATTCGATGGCTCTGTCGATAACGTCCTCGTCCGAGCCTTCATAGCTCTTGCCATTGTCCGCAGGCTTCTCCTTTTCGCCCTTGGGCTGAGGAATGTTCTGCTCAATTTCCTTCATAATGTCATCGCTGTAGGTAACGTCACCTGCGCCGTTCTTGATGAAGTTCACAACCGCTGTAACTTCCTTGTCGGAGGTAAAGCAGTTCTGAACTCTCACAGGCTTTGCATAGCCTGTTGGGAAATACAGAAGGTCGCCGTTTCCGAGGAGCTTTTCTGCGCCTATTTCGTTGATGATGGAGCGTGAATCTATTCCCGAAGCCACCTTGAGGGCTATCCTTGAGGGAATATTTGCCTTGATAAGACCTGTGATAACATCAACCGTAGGACGCTGTGTTGCAATAATAAGGTGCATACCTGCGGCACGAGCCATCTGTGCAAGACGGCAGATAGAGGTCTCCACGTCGTCGGATGCGGTCATCATCAGATCGGCAATCTCGTCTATTATGATAACTATCTGGGGCAGGAATTCCTTTTCGGGGTCCTTTGCGGTAATAGAGTTGTAGCCCT
>JAGBFZ010000360.1 GCA_018110855.1 Oscillospiraceae bacterium | reverse complement strand
GAGTGTATTTTCAAAGCATCGGAGCAGCATTTGAAAAATGATGATTTTATCAGTATGAATCCTGTTCTTGACCCATCATTATGGTTCGCATCCAATGAGTTTGTCTGCAAGATATACCTTGATACAGGCAATGGTTTTTCAGAAAAGGAAACTCTGATGCAGCAATACTCTTTGAACCATAACGGTTATATTGTGCTGAAATATACAGTTTTTCCGTCCTCAGTCAGGGCAATTCGTCTCGATCCATGCGACCGGAGCTGTATTGTAAGCGGTCTGACGGTTAAAATAAATGATACTGTCTTACACCTCAAAGGTTCAAATGCCGTAAAGAGCATAGCTAAGAATGATCGTCAGCTGTATCTGTTTAATAATAACGATCCGCAGTTCTTTTTCTCTGTTTCTGCAGATGAGAAGATATTCGAAGCTGAAATTGAGTTTGATATTGCAATGGTTTCGGAAAATATTATTGAGTGTCTTTGACAGAGGTGTGAGAGCTTTTAAACAAGCAACTGTTGAGATATCCACTATAAATAAAGCCATTGAGGAGCTTCAGGCTCTCCGCTTTACAATAAATGAACATTTTAAAATAAGGTTTCGGAAAGGAAAATTATTAAAATGGGAAAATTTAATTTTATCGAAACAGGCATAAAAGACCTTTACGTTATTGAGCCCACAGTATTCGGAGATAACAGAGGCTATTTCATGGAGACCTACAACGACGAGTTCAAGCCTTATATCAAGCATCTTGACGGCACTCCCGCAGATTTTGTGCAGGATAATCAGTCAAAGTCGAAAAAGGGCGTTTTAAGAGGACTTCATTTCCAGAAGAAGAATCCTCAGGGCAAGCTGGTAAGATGTCTCGAGGGCGAGGTCTATGACGTTGCCGTTGATCTTCGCAAGGACAGTGAAACCTACGGCAAGTGGTACGGCGTTCTGCTGTCCGAGGAGAACAAGAAGCAGTTCTATATTCCCGAGGGCTTTGCTCACGGCTTTGTTGTACTTACCGACACAGCTACCTTTGCATATAAATGCACCCGTCTTTACGATCCCACCGACGAGGGCGGCATGATGTGGAACGATCCCGATATCGGCGTTGACTGGAATATCCCCGAGGGCATGGAGATACTACTCAGCGAGAAGGATAAGAAGAATCTGCCCTTTGCTGAGCTGGGATTCAGCTTTTAACCAGAATCAATTTTAGAATTTGAGGTAATACAAGTTGAAAGTTAAAATCGTTGCAGTATTTGAAGTGATCCTGCTGCTGGTCACTATGTGCTTTTCAGTATACAGATCATCAAAGGACAGTATCGAAAATATCAGCAAGGGATATATATCCTCCGAGCTGACATATGATGAGCTTACATTTATAAACTGGAACGGTGCTGATGGTCAGTATATTTCCGGAGAGGATCCTCAGATCGTTGTGAACGGTCTGGACAGATATGTTCATAATGTAAAAATATCAGGTAATTTTTCATCGGCTGAAAAAACGATCCAGATATTTTATAATACTGAACCGGGAGAAGATTTTTGCGAGGAAAACAGCGTATGGAATGAGTATAATATCAGCAACGGCAGTATTTATATAAATGTCGACCGATATGTTTATTCATTAAGAATTGACCTGACCAATTCTGTCGGAACAACACTGAATCTTAATAAGATAGTTATCAACGACAGAGCGCTGAAAGCAAGTATCTATGATATGGCAAAAACCAGCTTCCTTCCAGTAACTGTTCTGGGCATTGTCATTTTCCTGATGATGAAAAGGAAGGACATCAGGCCCTATGCGGTTACCATGAAGAAATATATGCCTCTTCTCGGTAATCTGATATCAAGGGATCTAAAGGTCAAATACCGCAGAAGTGTATTGGGCTTTTTATGGAGTATCCTGAATCCGCTGCTTATGGCACTGGTCATGAATATGGTTTTTTCAAGGCTTTTCAGATTTCAGGTCGAGTATTTTGCTACCTATTATCTGATAGGTTCCCTCATATTCAATTTTGTGGTGGAATGTACCTCGGGTTCGCTTATGTCAGTGATATATGCTGCACCTCTTATTAAAAAAGTGTATATTCCCAAATACATCTTCCCTATGGAAAAATGTGCGTTCGCATTTATAAATATGCTGTTCGGTACCTTTGCCGTGGTCGTTGTCATGGTGATACAGGGAGTACCCTTCACTGCAAATATCTTTCTTTTTATTATTCCCATGCTGTATGCTCTTGTTTTCGCTTTCGGACTGGGACTCGTCCTTGCGGCTCTCACAGTCTTTTTCAGAGATGTAGAGCATCTTTATTCTGTCTGGGTGACTATATGGATGTATCTCACGCCCATCATTTATCCTGAGGAGCTTGTTGCTTCAACATCTATTGCAACAGTCATGAAATGTAATCCCATGTATTATTATGTGCATATGCTCAGAAGCGTTGTTATGTACGGCACGCTGCCATCCTTAAATGAACATATTATTTGCATTGCCTTCTCTCTGATGATGCTTGTCCTTGGTCTGGGACTGTTCAAGAAGGTTCAGGATAAATTTATTCTGTATATCTGATGCTGAAAGGGTTAACAAAAATGGAAAATGCAGTTGAAATAAAAAATGTATCGATGAAGTTCCGCATGACCTCTCAGAAGGTGGACAGTATCAAGGAATTTGCTATCCGCAGATTAAAGAAACAGCTTCATTATGTGGATTTCATGGCACTGAGCAATGTTTCATTTGATGTTAAAAAGGGTGAGGTCGTAGGAATAATCGGTCTTAACGGCTCAGGAAAAAGCACGATCCTGAAGATCATTTCAGGAATCCTGAAGCCTACTGAAGGAACTGTCACCATAAATGGAAGCATTTCTCCGCTCATTGAGCTGGGCGCGGGCTTTGATCCCGATTTGACTGCAAGGGAAAATGTATTTTTAAATGGCTCCGTTTTGGGCTTCTCCCATTCGGAAATGGAAAGTAAAATGGACGAGATAATAGAGTTTTCCGAGCTTCATGATTTTATGGACACAGCCATAAAGAATTTTTCTTCGGGTATGCTTGCACGTCTCGGCTTCTCTATTGCTACCATTGTTCATCCCGAGATACTTATTGTTGACGAGATCCTGGCAGTAGGCGATTTCCTTTTTCAGCAGAAATGTGAGCAGAGGATCAGCAGCATGATGAGCGGGGGAACGACTGTAATTATTGTTTCTCATTCCATTGAGCAGATCAGAAGGCTCTGCGACCGGGTCGTATGGCTCGATAAGGGCAAAGTCAGAATGATCGGAGAAACGCAGTCTGTTTGTAACGAATATGCATCACTCCAGCAATGAAGGGGTGGGGATCAGGAGGAAAAGCAATGGAAAAAAAAAGCAACTCTTCCGGGTATCATGAAAGTAATGAGCTTAGGCTGGAGGTCATAAATCTCAGGGCGGAGAATAAGAAACTTATGGCTGAAAAACTTTCCGCTGAGAAGAATATTCATGAGCTTGCAAGACAGAACAGAGAGCTTTTCACTCAGCTTGGCAGTCTGCAGGCTTCCTATAATGCTGTTACAGGCTCCCACATATGGAAGCTGACATATCCGTTAAGACGTGCTGTTGACATTATAAAAAGATTTCTTAAAAACTTTGTGCTGACGCGTTATTTTTATAAGTTCCTTTTTTCTCTGAAACACAGAGGTCTGAGAGAAACCTTGAAAAAGGTGAAAAAGGTGCTGTTTCCCGGAAGCGTATATAAAGACATGATAAGGGCTTCAGCTCTCAGCGACAGTGAAGCTGAGATCCAGAAAAATACTGATTTCGGAAGAAAGATAAAATTCAGCATTATTGTTCCTTTGTATAATACTCCCATAAGGTTCCTTAATGAAATGATAGCCTCCGTTATTGCGCAGACCTATGGCGACTGGGAGCTTTGTCTCGCTGACGGAAGCGATAATAAACATTCAGATGTTGAAAAGGCTGTTCGTAAAATCATGGAAAAGGAGCCGAGGATTCTCTACAAAAAGCTGGAAAAAAATCTCGGAATATCCGAAAATACAAACGCCTGCCTTGATATGGCCACAGGCGATTATATCGGCTTATTCGATCATGATGATATTCTTCATCCTGCGGCTCTGTTCGAGGTCATGAAGGCGATATGCGAAAAAAATGCGGACTTTGTCTACACCGATGAGGCGGTTTTCAGAAGTCCCGATATAAATTCGATGGCAACCGTCCATTATAAACCCGATTACGGCCCTGATATGATAAGAAATATAAATTTCATCTGTCATTTTTCCGTATTCAGCAGGGAACTGCTTGAAAGGGCAGGAAGATTCCGTTCTAAATATGACGGCAGTCAGGATCATGATATGATACTGAGACTTACATCAAGGGCTCAAAATGTCGTTCATATCCCAAAGGTGCTTTATTACTGGAGATCTCATCCTGATTCCGTTGCAGGGGACATAAGTGCCAAGTCCTATGCCATAAATGCAGGTATAAACGCTGTTCAGGACAATCTGGACGAAATGGGCATAAAGGCGGAGGTCTCTCAGAATGAAGCCTTTCCCACTGCATACAGGATAAAATATGATATCCTTTCCTATGACAAGGTGAGCATCATCATTCCCAACAAGAATCATCTTGATGATCTTGCCTGCTGCATAAACTCTATCCTTACCAAGTCAACTTATCCGAATTATGAGATCGTTATTGTCGATAACGGCTC
>JAGBFZ010000036.1 GCA_018110855.1 Oscillospiraceae bacterium | reverse complement strand
TCTTGAAAACCGTCTTGACGAGGTATACATCACCGTCAATAAGAACGCTGTTCACAACGATCCCGAAAAGCCTTTTGTTACAAGTGGCGTAAGAATAGGTACTCCCGCAGTTACCACAAGAGGTCTCGGCGTAGAGGAAATGGAAAAGATCGCAGAGTACATCTACCTCTGCGCAACAGATTTCGAGAACAGCGCAGACGCTATCCGTGCAGGCGTTACCGAGATCTGCAAGAAGTTCCCTCTTTACGAATAATTATCATTTTAACTTTCGGGGGCAGGAGGCGGTTTGTCTCCTGCCTTAATTTATTCTTTATATATTTCTTTATTCTAAAAATGATGAATGAAATTATAGAATAAAGAATAACGAATGATTAACACATCTGACTTGCAGAAAGGATGGTAAAAAATGTCCCGCCCCCATACAGAGAAAATCCTTGCTGAAAGCAGAAATTATACGGTTATAAGTGAATTTGAATCCGTTTATCTGAAAAAAATCGACGGGACCAAAATCCTTATCGGTGATTTTTATGGCGACCCCATAGGCGCTCTGATAGACCGTGATGAGAGATTTGTGATAATGTACGGCTGCGGTTTGATTATGTATTATCTTCGTCCACCCTTTGAGGAATATTCATACAGTTCCGAAACAGATCAATGGTATGAATTTGGAAGAGATGAACCTGTTCGGTGGATAGAAAATGTTGTTCAATTGGATAAAAACAGCTTTCAGCTTACCGGCGAATCGGGGGAAAATGATATTATTACCATATAGAATCATGCACCTCCTGATTTTCCGATAAGCGAATATTTTTTACAGAGAAAACAAACAAAGGTCGTGATAAAAATGTCCTCACCCCTTGCGGACAGAATACGCCCGAAAACCCTCGATGAGGTCGTGGGACAGCGGCATCTGCTGGATAAAGGCAGATATCTGAGACGGATAATCGACGGCGGAAATATACCCAACATGATATTCTACGGTCCATCGGGAGTTGGAAAAACCACCGTTGCCCGAATAATCGCGGAAAATTCGGGAATGAAGCTCCATAAATTAAACGGCACCTCCGCAGGCATTGCCGATATCAAGGACGTTATAGCCGATACCGCCACCATTGACGGAATGAACGGCGTCCTGCTCTACCTTGACGAGATACAGTATCTCAACAAAAAGCAGCAGCAGTCTCTCCTTGAATACATTGAAAACGGACAGATTACGTTAATTGCCTCCACCACCGAAAACCCCTATTTTTATGTGTATAACGCAATTCTCAGCCGAAGCGCGGTTTTCGAGTTCAAGCCTGTCACCGCCGAGGACGTTGTTCCTGCGGTAAAAAGGGCTTTCCGAGTGCTTTCCGAGGAATCGGGAGTGAAGATAAAGGTCGATAAAGGAGTGTGCGAGCATATTGCAAGGGGCTGCGGCGGAGATGTGCGCAAATCCGTCAGCGTGTGTGAGCTTTGCTTTCTGGGAGCGGAGAACAACGGCACAGAAGCAGTGGTAACTCTCGACGAAGCAAAAGCCCTCACCCAGCGGAGCAACAACCGCTATGACCGTGACGGAGACGAGCATTACGATATCCTGTCCTCTTTGCAGAAATCCATTCGGGGCAGCGATGAAAACGCCGCTCTGCATTACGCCGCAAGGCTTATCGAAGCGGGAGACATTATCTCCCTGTGCCGCAGACTTCTTGTGATCGCCTCGGAGGATATCGGGCTTGCCTATCCCATGGCGGCTGTTGTAACAAAAGCCTGCGTTGACAGCGCATTGCAGCTTGGACTGCCAGAAGCCCGTATTCCCCTTGCGGAAGCCATAATCCTGCTTGCAACAGCACCTAAGTCAAACTCAGCAGAAGCGGCAATTGACGCCGCTCTTGAGGACGTACGCACAAAGGAATGCGGCACTCCCCCTCGCCATCTGCAAAATAAGCACTGCGACAGCACCGATGCAGAAATAAAAGGG
Source organism: Oscillospiraceae bacterium (assembly GCA_018110855.1). Lineage (GTDB taxonomy): Bacteria > Bacillota > Clostridia > Oscillospirales > Ruminococcaceae > Huintestinicola. The sequence continues at coordinate 997 of JAGBFZ010000036.1, read as the reverse complement.
CAGCATTATCTCTATCCCCATGATTATCCCAATCATTATGTACCCCAGCAGTATCTCCCAGATCCCATCAAGGACAGGGTCTACTACACATTCGGGGACAACAAGACCGAACAGGCAGCTTATGCCTACCGAAAGCATATCCTTGATGAAACAAAGCAGAAATAACAGAAATATCCCGAAAGTAAGCATTTCCTTTCGGGATATTTTTATAAAAACAAGCGCCCCGATCAATGACCGAAGCGCTGTGAATATTATTATGAGAATCAGTTGTTGCCCTTTGCCATAGCTGCAACTTCCTCAGCGAAGTTATCAGCCTTCTTCTCAATACCCTCGCCTCTTTCAAAGCGAACATACTCAGCAACAGCAATCTTTCCGCCGAGAGCCTTTGCAGCGTTCTCAACGTACTTGCCAACGGAAACCTTGTCGTCCTTAACGAAAGCCTGCTCAAGGAGGCAGTTCTCGGTGTAGTACTTTCCAACCTTGCCCTCAGCGATCTTAGCTCTAACCTGCTCGGGCTTGGAAGCCATCTTGGGATCCTCAGCCATCTGAGCCATGATGATGGTCTTTTCGTTCTCGAGGACCTCAGCGGGAACAGCCTCTCTGTTAAGGTATGCAGGATTCATAGCTGCAACCTGAAGAGCGCAGTCCTTACCTGTCTCGAATACCTTGTCAGCAGGAAGATCTGTGTCGAGCTTAACCATAACGCCGATGCTTCCGCCGCCGTGAACATAAGGAACGAGAACGCCCTCAAGTCTCTTAAAACGACGGATAACCATGTTCTCTCTGATCTTGATAAAGAGATCCTGAAGAGCCTCCTCAACGCTCTTGTCGCCGCCGCTGATAGTAGCAGCCTTGAGTGCGTCAACGTCAGCAGGATTCTTCTCGATAACAGTCTTTGCAACTGCATTAACGAAAGCCTTGAACTCGTCGTTGTTAGCAGCGAAGTCAGTCTCGATGTTGACCTCAACAACTGCACCTACATTGCCCTCAACGATAG
>JAGBFZ010000359.1 GCA_018110855.1 Oscillospiraceae bacterium | reverse complement strand
CACTGCAAAAAAGGGCTATCTTGAGGGGCTTACCATCTCCCGGGGAAGGCTCGGAAGAGCTATAGGCGGAGGGCTTTGTCAGCTGGCAAATCTCATTCACTGGCTTATTCTTAACAGTCCTCTTGAGGTGACTGAGCTTCATCACCACAGCGATGCACTTTTTCCCGATGAACGCCGAAGAGTTCCCTTCGGGACGGGTACATCTGTTTTTTATAAAAATGTAGACTACCGCTTTAAAAACACCCTGTCCGAGCCTGTGCAGCTGCTTGTGTGGGTGGAAAATGGTGTGCTTTACGGGGAGCTGAGAGGAAATACGCCCCCAAAGTACCGCTATGTTATCCGCGAGGAGGGGCATCATTTTGCAAAAGAGGGCGAGGATTATTTCAGATGCAGCAAGATATACAGGGATATTTTCGACCGTGAAAGCGGTGAGCTTCTCCGCTCCGAGCTTATCCTTACAAACCACTCAAAGGTGATGTACGACCACAGCCTTATCCCGAAAGGGGAAATTAAAGCTTGAACTATTCCGATATTCCCGAAAAAATTCTTCTTGCAGCCAAAAAATTTCCGATGCGCAGTGCATATGAATACAACGGCTCCTTTGTTACATACAATGAACTTGTAAAGAAAGCGGGAGGGCTTGCGGCATATCTTTGCAGGAACAGCTCTCCCGTTCTGATTTACGGTCACAAGTCTCCCGATTTTATTATTGCTGTCAGCGCCTGCCTTATTGCGGGACGGAGCTTTGTTCCCTGCGATATATCCATTCCCCGTGAGAGGGTGAAAAGGATAGCTGCACTTTCGGGTGCAGGACTTGTTATATGTACCGAAAAGGGGCTTTCGGGGGATATGAATGTCCCCGAAATTTCCGTGGAAGAGCTTCAGAAGCTTTATGAGAACAAGGGCATTTCTCCCGTTTCGGAGGGAGACGAGAATGCCTACATAATTTTCACCTCGGGCAGTACGGGCGAGCCTAAGGGCATACCCGTAAGACGGGAAAGCCTGCAGAATTTCTGCGGTTATGCGGAAAGATTTCTGAAAAATGACGTTCACACGGGGCACGCTCTTTTTTCATTTGACCTGTCGGTGGCGGATATTTTTCCAGTTCTGACACAGGGGCATACACTGATCGAAACTGACGCTCCCCCCGAAAAGGACACGGGTTCATTTGTCTGCACACCCACATTTCTGAGACTCTGTCTGCTGTCGGAAGGCTTTTCTCGTGTTAATTTTCCCTCCCTTGAGACAATACTCTGCTGCGGCGAAGTCCTGCCCTGTGAGACGGCAAGGAAATGCTTTGAACACTTCGGGGATATCAGACTCATAAACGCCTACGGTCCTGCGGAGTGCTGCTGCTTTGTGACGGCTTATGAGGTGACGATTGACGGTCTGAGCGGCGATATTCCCATTGGCGACGGGAATAATGCCTGCAATGTGGAAGTGCGTGAGGGTGAAATATTTATCTCGGGAATAAGCGCCGCAAGGGGTTATCTTGATCCGTCAATGCAGTCTGACAGCT
>JAGBFZ010000035.1 GCA_018110855.1 Oscillospiraceae bacterium | reverse complement strand
TTATCAAGGCGGTAAACACTTTCTCACCTTCAAAAAACATCAAGCTTGCTACCTATGCTTCAAGGTGCATTGAGAATGAAATTCTCATGTTTCTGAGAAAAACCTCTCAGCACAAGAACGATATTTCAATTGACGAACCGCTGAACATCGACTGGGACGGCAATGAACTGCTGCTTTCGGATATTCTGGGCACTGATGACGACACGGTCAACAGCGGTATAGAGGACGACGCGGAAAAAGCTGTTCTTAGGGAAACTGTCTGCCGTTTGCCGGAACGGGAACGCATAATTATGGAAATGCGCTTCGGGCTTAAAACAGGTCGTGAAATGACTCAGAAGGAGGTGGCTGATGTTATTGGAATATCACAGTCTTACATTTCAAGGCTGGAAAAGAAAATAATCAAAAAGCTCAAAAAGGAGCTTGACAGGCTGATGATGTAATACTGCCGCTTGAAGAATTCTTCAAGCGGCAGAAAAATTTTATTTTTCAATAAGAACAGGGGTAAGCCGGTCAAGATCGTAGGGGGTTTCCTGATATACGCAGTAATTTATCCAGTTTGAGAACATCATATTTGCATGACAGCGCCAGTTGAAATGGGGCGGCTGTCCGATATCATTATAGGGGAAATAGTTGTAGGGCATATTGATGCTCAGTCCCTTTTCCACGTCACGCATATACTCATCGCGTATCGTAAAGCGGTCATACTCCGAATGTCCTGTCACAAAGAACAGTCTATGAGATTTGTCTCCGACGATGTGTATTCCCGAAATTGGCGATGAGGTGAGTATCTCAAGTCCTTTTACCTTTTCTATATCCTCACGTCTTACTTCTGTATGACGGGAATGAGGTACAAAAAAGGTTTCGTCAAAGCCCCTGATCAGAGGGTGGAATGGCAGCTCGATCTTATGTGGGAATATTCCGAACATCTTCTCCTTGAGCTGATATTTCGGTACTCCGTAATGATAATAAAGTCCTGCCTGCGCTCCCCAGCAGATATGAAATGTGGAGAAAACATTGGTAAGAGACCAATCCATTATCCTGCACAGCTCGTCCCAGTAGTCTACCTCTTCATATTCCATCTGCTCCACAGGCGCTCCTGTGATTATCAGTCCGTCAAATTTCTGATCCTTTACCGTTTCAAAGGTTGTATAAAACTTATTCAGGTGCGAAACGGGGGTATTCTTTGAAACATGAGAGGCTGTCTGTAGAAATTCTATGTCCACCTGAATGGGGGTATTACTGAGCAGCCTTAATATCTGAGTTTCTGTTTCGATCTTTTTGGGCATGAGATTTAATATGGCGATCTTCAAAGGTCTGATGTCCTGATGAGAGGCTGTTGTGCCTGTCATACAGAAGATCTTTTCTTCCTTCAGAGTTTCGGCGGCGGGAAGATTATCGGGTATATTGATTGGCATTTTTGCCACGTCCTTTCAGGTTCATATTGGCTAAAATAAGCTGTTTATTTCAAATTCCGAAAATATCGGATAATCATTTGCGGAGGGCATATATTCATTGATATCATACTTTTCGGCTGATGGATATGTTTCGGATGAGCGGTCAGATTCAAAGGGAGTTTCTGAGGGCATCAAAATACTCTCAACAGGTTCTGTTCGGACTGTTTCGGGAAATGCACCGCTGACTGAGACTGTTTCCGTAACTGTTTCGGCAGTCTCCTCCGGAACTTCCGTTACTGCTGTTTCAGAGGTTTCGGTAAATCTCACGTCTGCTGTTTCTGACGGCGGAGCAGACTGTGATTCATTTATTGAATAATCCGGATATTCCGCTTCGGGTACGGTCATAGACGTCATTTCGGGAAAGCTCATGGTGTCCGATCCCCCCATTTCCTCTTTGAACAGGTCGTAAAATGCTTCGTCAAAGGGGTTATCAATACCGTTAAAATCAGGGAAATCAGGCATCTCTGGTTCGTCTGAGGGCAGAGCAGGGGTGGCTCGGGTGGACATATAGATAAAATCTACTGTTGTTCCTGTATATGTTGATGATGTTCGGGGCGGAAGCTCCTCGGGGGGAAGCTGCTCCATTCGGGGAGGTTTTTCACCGCAGCCGCCCAAAATCAACGGAACAAGCATAACTGCAAGAATTGTCCTTTTCATCTTCCCACCTCACTTATACAGCATATTTTAATATTATATCATACTGCATTTAATTAATCAAGCAGATTATTTTAAAAAATCTGTCTGCATCCTATAACACAAAAAGATCTGACACCTGCTGATGACAGGTATCAGACCCATAAATATAACAGAACATAAATTGAGGAGCGATTTTATGAAACAAGTCCGAACAGCGAGCTGTCCAGCTTTTTGTACTCCTCCTCTGTCAGCTCATAGGTGTAATAGCCGCCCTCATATGCAAAGCAGATATATCTGCTTCCTATATATATTCGCATGGCATTTCCCTGATCGCCTGCGTAGTCAATGATATAGCGGCTGTCGGTGGGAGATGCATCGCCTACGGCAGCGCTGTCCTCCTCGGTATAGGCATACAGTTCCTTGTTAAGCTCTAAAAGCTTGGTTACGCTGCGTATTCTTTTTGCCTGATATTTCACCACTGTACCGTCCTCGGAAATGTTATCTTCAAAGGACGGGGTTATCAGCGCACTTGATGTCTGTGCGGGAAAACCCGCCACAGCCCGCCTTGGCGAAAAATCGGAGGAACGGGACATAGCAGCAGAAGGTGTCTCATCAGTGGGAGCCTCCTCAATATCCTCTTCAGTCTCATCATCAAACATCTCTTCGTCAGCTATCTCATCAGATTCCTCGGAGAAGGGTGCAAGCATGAGAACAGTTTCGGCGGGTGCGGTGTTTTCAGACTGGGACGGAGCAGCTTCAGCAGGTACAGCACCATCATGATCAGGTACATCCTCGATGATCTCCTCGTATCCCTGAATATCTTCTGCGGCATTTGGGAGAGCAGGCTCGGTCTCGGAGAAAGCAGCCGCTTCTTCGGGAGCAGCTTCTTCGATAAGAGGAGAGGTTTCCTCCATAGTGAATGCGGCTGCACCCACTGCGGGAGCGTTTTCCGCTCCATTATCAGACTCTTTTTCAGCTGTCTCATCAGTCTCGGAGCCGTGTTCAAGCGCAGCTCTGTTTTCCGCTGAGGAATATTCATTTTTGTCGCCGTCAGCCGCACCTGCCAAAGTCTGTTCCTCAGAGGTCTCCATAATGTCGGTGGCTTCAGTCACAATGCTGTCGGAATTAACCACTGCAGGCTCATTGTCTCTGTCAAATACCCCCGCTCTGTTCAGCGCAACACCAACCGTAAGGCAGGCAGCTGCCGCTGCCATTGCGGAGATAACCTTGATAATTTTTATCCTGCGGGGGAATTTTTCCTCGTTATCCGAAACGGTGAAGGAAGCCGCCATCGGCTCGTCCTCCGCCGTTTTGGGAACAAGCTCCTCACTGTCCCGCAGCTCTGTCATCAGCTTTGCTGTCCGTTCCTTGAAATCGGGAGATATTTCCTGATATTCAAGGGCTTTTTTGTATCTATCCGAAAAATCGGGCATCAGAAATCATCTCCCAGTTTTTTCTTTAAAAGCGCCCGTCCTCTTGCAAGCTGTGTGCCTGCGGAGGCGGTGCTGATATGCTTTACGGCGGCTATTTCTGCGATACTAAGTCCCGTATAATAATACATATGGATAACCGTTCGGTATTTTTCGGGAAGCTCCATCACTGCGTCAAATACGACTCTGGAGGTATCGTCAAGTCCGCTGTCCTCCCGCCCTAGAGCAGGGGACGACAAATTATCATCTATTGAGCTTGTTTTGCTTACCCAGCCTGATTTCAGGTGATTTTTGCATTTGTTAGCCGCTGTTCTGAACAGCCACGCTTTTTCATGATTTTCATTGGTAAAAACAGGCTTTCGCTTTATCAGTTCACAGAATGTATCCTGCGCAATATCCTCGGCATCGTGCATATTCCTGACATAGGAATAGCACAGCCTGATTAGCGGCTCTGAGTAGCTGTCAAGCACATATCTGATGTATCCGTCGTCAAAGGTACCTTTTGAACCCGAATACATTTAGTAGGTTCCCCCTGTCATTAAAGCGCTTCTGTTATATAAACAACTGAGAGGCGCAATTTTTTTCAGATATTACTGTGGTAATTTTCACGAATTTTAATTGTATTTTTTGTGCGTTATAACATAATAATGTTAAAAGAAAATCTCCCCGTGGGGACAGGGAGATATTTATCTTCTTATTTCGACCTGCTGTTTCCGTTATTTAACAGGTCTGCAAAGGTGCATGAAGCCAGCTTTTGGCTTACCATTTCGTTTATCTCGTTGAAAACGTTCTGATAGCAGCAGCAGTCCTTTGCACCTCGGGTGCAGACAAATTCGTCCTCATGGCAGCGGTTGAGATAATAATCCCCTTCAACTGTTTCGATAACGTCAAGCATTGTTATCTCCGAGGGTGATCTTGCAAGCTCATAGCCGCCCTGCATTCCCTTGAAGGACCTTACAAGTCCTGCGGAAACCAGCTTTCGCAGTATTTTTAATGAAAAGCGCAGACTTACGCCTGTGCGCTCGGATATGTTTTTAGCGTCTATCCTCTTGTTTTCAGCGGCAAGACAGCCGATTATTCTGACCGCATAATCTGATTCCAGAGTCAGGCACATCTGATTTTATCATTCCTTTCGAGATATGATACCGATCATTTATAAAATATGTGACGGGCATCAGTCAAGGAAATCCTTGACCTTTTTGCTTCTGCTGGGGTGACGGAGCTTTCTGAGA
>JAGBFZ010000358.1 GCA_018110855.1 Oscillospiraceae bacterium | reverse complement strand
TACGCCGTCAACCGCTTTTTTCGGGTCGCTTACGGAGTATATATCCGCCATGAACTCGAGATTTTCCCTGACTGTGAGCTTAGGCGCAACAGCGGTCTCCTGTGTGGATAGATTTATTATCTTTTTGACCTCATTGCTTTCGGTGATAATGCTTTTTCCGCCGAGAAAGGCGTCTCCCGAGTCAGGCTTTGTCAGGCAGGACAGCATTCTGATGGTGGTGGTCTTTCCTGCGCCGTTTACTCCCAGAAGCCCGAAAAGCTCTCCCGAGGCGATATCAAGGGTGAGGTCGTTTACTGCGGTGAGATCTCCGAAGCTTTTGTGCAGATTTTTTATCTGTATAGAAGAATTTTCCATAGCTTTTTCCTTTCATATTTTTATTCGCTGTCCGATTCGGTTTCCGAGGGAAGGACATCTTCAAGGGTGATGTCCTTGCAGCCTGAGGCTTTCATTGATCTCAGGACTTCAACGAAGAAATTAGTCTTGCAGAGAGCAATTCCTCCCTGAGATTCGTCTCCGAGGACAAGAAGAGTTTCCCCTTCCTTGAGATCGAATACCTTCATGGCTTTCTTGGGAAGCTTTATCATGCCGTCCTTTCCCACCTTGACAGCTCCGAAAATGTGCTTACCCTTGGGGTGGAAATCCTTTTTCTTTTTGTCTGTCACAGCATCGAACAGGCTGTCGATGGTTATATCGTAAAGGTCGGCAAGGGCGCGGCAGTTATAGATATCGGGGAGTGAATCTCCGCTTTCCCATTTCGCAACTGCCTGTCGGGAGACATTCAGCTTTTCTGCGACCTGCTCCTGCGATAGTCCGCTTTGCTTTCTGAGTCTCTTTAAGTTTGATTCCATCATAAGAATTGTCCTTTCCTCTTTTCGGTAATTTTATTATATATTATTTTCAACAGGGTTTCAACCAAGCAAAGCTTACAAAAAATGCAACCCGTGGTTGTATTTTTGATAATATTAAATATCAGTCGTGACGTTCATCAGAATCGTAAATTTCGCAGAATCTTGCGGCAAAGGCGGGCGGTTCACCCTCTGCATACAGATGCCCCGTATCACCGAAGGCGTTCATGCGGAAGCAGGCAATGCCCTTTCTGCGCTCCTCGGTGGTAAGCACCGTTACCGAGGTGGGAGCGGCACAAAGTCCCTGCCACAGCACCACGGGGGATATTCCCAGAAGATGCCCCAGCATTACACATTCCACTCCGAAATGGCAGAATAGGGCTATAACGTCTCTGTTGGGGGAGACTGCACGGTAGATGTTTCACTCCCTGCGGTAGCCGTGACGCTCAAGAATATCATCAATGCCTTTGTAAACACGTTCTGCCTCGGCAATAACGTTGCCGTTTTTCATCAGGGGGACAGTATGCCACAGCTCCTTGCTGTAATATTCCTCCTTTGCCGTCCATAGGTTGGGGAGCTGATCCCATGGTATACGTTCATTTCCCGTTTCCTCGTCAATGACGGGAGCATGAAATTCTCTCAGCCATGGGCAGGTCTCTCCATGGGCATTCTTTGCTTTAAGGGTATATTCGGCAGTCGCCTGCGCTCTTCCAAGAGGGGAGAGATAAAAATAGTCTATCTTTTCATTTACAAGCCGCTTTGCCAGCAGTTCTGCCTCTCTTTTTCCCTTTTCTGTGAGAGAGTCATGCTCATAATCGGGGTCTCCGTGACGGATGATAAGCAGCTTCATAGGGAATATTTCCTTTCGTATTTTTCAATTGAATGAATAGGGATAGCGGTATTCGCTCACTCTCCACAGTCCGTCCTCGCAGCGCTCTATAACGAAATTGCCGCCGTCGGTGTAGCCTGTGAAATTGCCCGAATCGTCATATTTTTCCTGTCTTGAGCGAAAAACCATCTTATTTTCCGTTACAGTAACATCTGAAAAGGTGAGGGTGCCCAAAGTGAAATCATAGCCCCCGTCTCCCGCAATGCCGTAAAGCTCGCCGTCAATGTCCGTGTAACGCTGAGGTGCATTCAGAAACAGCTTCTCAGCAGTGGTCGGAGTGAATATCCCGTTTAAATACTTTTTCAGATCCTTGGTGGACTCAAAGCGGCTGTCATCAATCTTAAAATAATAATCCATCGCATCGGGATCGTCGGGGCGTGGCTTTTCTATATAATTTTCCCAGTCGGATATATTGAAGGTTGTCATGGTGAAATACTGTGCTGCGGAATTTGCTGCCGCCCAGCAGGCATAGCCGAAATAAAGGGGATCGCTTTCGGTTATCTCCTCATAGTCTGCCACAAGGCGGGGAATGCTGTATTCGAATTTCAGCGTTTTGATTTTTACTCTGCTTTCAATGGGGCGGGGGTTCCCTTCCTCGTCGTACAGGGAGCTTTCATCAACGGTTATCTCATAGATGAACTTATCGGGTTCGCAGTGATAAAGCATGGTGCGGTCCAGATAATCATGGGAAATTTCCTCATATTCCCCGTCCCTGTCGGGATCCTCCGAGCTTACCATTTTTATTTCCCGCAGTTCACCGTCTCTGTCAACGGTGTACATACGGCTGACATTATAAATGGCGTTATCGGGGGACTTGTCCAGCTCCTCCTGCGTAATGTTAAAGGTAAACTGCATTATGTCGGGGATATAGGTGTCGTCAATATCGTTGGTGATGATCTTTACCGCTCCCGATGCGCCGTCCTGACTGTATGGGAAAGAGGGGGTATAGCCCGAGGGTGCGGTTATTACGAAATCACGGGTCTCATAGCGGTTATTTTCCACTGTCACGGCTATTTCATCGGGATATTCACCCTGCTTTACGGTGAGAAGATAATTTTCCGCAGCGCCCTTCAGCTCAAAGCTGTAACTCGAAAAAGGCTCGGATTCAGCGGCAGATATCTCACCTGCTGCGTTAGTGGTCTCTTCCGATAAATAGGACGCTTCCGTTACGCTTTCCTCGGGCGTTCCGCCTTTACAGCCGCTGAGAAGAAATAAAGCGGCATATATTGCCAAAAACATTTTTTTCTTTGTTTTTTTCATGTTATCAGACCTTTCTTTTATCATTATAGCAGATATTTCACCTGTTTGCAATTACAATTGGGTTACAAGTCGGTGAATGAAAAGAGCCTGAAACTTTTTTTGAAAAAACTCTTGCAATTTGAAAAAGAATATGCTATAATACTTTTCAGATGGTCGCAATCCGATATATAGGTGTGCGGGCCCTGTGCAACAAAACACCGTGAACCATGTCAGGCGGGGAACCGAGCAGCATTAAGCGGTACGTTTCGTGTGCCGCAGCAAGCCTGCACACCTATGTATCGGATTTTT
>JAGBFZ010000357.1 GCA_018110855.1 Oscillospiraceae bacterium | reverse complement strand
GGCTATGAAATAATGAAGCGTGTGACGGAAGCATTTCCCGAAATAAATGAAAGCACCATATATGCGGTTCTTCGCCGTCTTAATTCCGATGGTGCAACGGAAAGCTATACGGGTACGGTTTCGGGCGGTCCTCAGCGAAAATACTACCGCATAACCGCTTCGGGCAGAAAACAGCTTGATGAAATGACTGAAATGTGGAAAGATACCATAAATGCGGTATGTAAAATTGGAATAAAATAGTATTACATTGTAAAGTAATAATAAGTTTTGCATAAGTGTATTAACAGACTTAAAATGTGACATAGCCTAAAGAATAAAGAAAAATAATAAAGATCAGATAATGCACCACTTTCAAAACCATTACCCGCTGTGACCGCCTATCTGACCATTGCGCATAATGGCAGTAGCGCCCTCCCGAAGATCCATTCCCCGAAGTACGGCATTCTTGCCGTACTTTTTTTTCATATTGAGGATAGCCTGCTGCATATTTCTCTCCCTGCGAAGCTGTTTTTCTTCCTGCTCCCTGCGTTTCTCAGACTGAACGGGGTCGGAGAAAAGATCAAGCTGCTCAAAGCCTTCATTTTCCGCCGCCCTCTCCTCGGGGATAACATGATTTGCCGTAATATTCAGCCGCCTTACAAGCAGCCGCTCATCAGCAATACGTTCAAAAAGCTCTGCCGCCGCAGCCCCGATCTGCTTTGAGGAAGACGTGTGCCGCCCTATATTCACCGTCCCGTGAGAGTGCTTCGGTATCTTCCTGCCGTAGTGATCGACCACCACCTCGCCCCTGTAATTTCCGCTTATTTCGGGGTCTGTAAGATTATCCTTGTCATAGCCTATCGTGATCACAAGCTGATCGGCAACAAGCCCCTTGTCAACAAGATCAAGTGAAAGAGAATCAGCCATTTCCTTGATTATAAGCTTCGCCTTCTCATATTCATATGGAGACTGAAGCACCTGCCCCGAGCTGATGCTGTTTGTCTCGGGACGGTATGCCTTAACGTCCGCAATGGTGCAAGGCTCCCACCCCCACGCATGATCTATGAGCAGCTCCGCATTGACCCCGAAAAGCTTGTAAAGCATATTTTCAATTCTCAGCTCATTGGGTCTGCCGAGAGAGCAGCGTGCAATATCGCCCATGGTGTAAAGTCCGTTTGCCTCCAGCTTTTTTGCATATCCCGCCCCCACTCTCCAGAAATCCGTGAGAGGTCTGTGAGTCCAAAGCTCCCTGCGGTAGCTCATCTCGTCAAGCTCCGCAATGCGCACTCCGTTTTCATCGGCAGGAATACGCTTTGCCATAATATCCATGGCAATTTTTGCAAGATACATATTCGTCCCTATGCCCGCAGTGGCAGTAATTCCCGTCTCATTCAGAACCTCCCGTATGATTTTCCCGATAAGCTGTCTCGGAGTTGAATGATAGGTTTTCAGATAATCGGTAATATCCATAAAAACCTCGTCAATGGAATAAACATGGATATCCTCGGGAGCGATATATCTCAGATATATCTTATATATCTTAGTGCTGTAATCCATGTAATACTTCATTCTCGGAGGAGCGGCAATGTAGGACAATGACAAAGCGGGATTGCTTTTCAGCTCCGAATCAAAATAAGATTCCCCCGAAAAATGCCCCTCGGGAGCCATGCGCTGCCTTGTATAATTTATCTCCCTCACCCGCTGAACCACCTCGAAAAGACGTGCCCTGCCGCCAATGCCGTATGACTTTAAAGAAGGAGAAACAGCAAGACAGATAGTTTTTTCCGTCCTTTTCTCGTCCGCCACCACAAGATTTGTGTTAAGTGGGTCAAGCCCCCTCTCCACGCACTCCACCGAGGCATAGAAGGATTTAAGATCAATAGCGGCATAGATGCGTTCACTCATGCTGTTCACCTCCCCGAAAAAAATCTGCGCAAATTCGAAACCTCTGTTCTTATTATATCATCTAATCATTCGGGAAGTCAATGGTAATATCTCACAAATCAGAACGCCTGTTCTTAGAACATTTGTTTAATAAAAATAAAAAACCAAAGGAACTGTTTTCATAGTCCCCTTGGTTTTTAAAATTATTCTGTGTATCCCGAAAATCTTATCTTATGATCGTAATTTATTCCGTCACATACCATAAATGTAGAATCCACTTTACATTCCACCGAATATGAGATCACGATCTCCTCATTGCCTTTCTGAACAGTGACACCGTTTTCTTCAACCTTCACAATTTTCATAATCAGTGAGTCCTCACTCTTATTCTTCGAGTCAAGAGTCCAGTGACCGTCAAAGTCCTCATAAAAACATTCGCCGCCGACCACACGAAAGGCTTCATCGAAAGAACCGCTCCCCAGATCCTGCCCGTCAATTCCGCATCCGCCG
>JAGBFZ010000356.1 GCA_018110855.1 Oscillospiraceae bacterium | reverse complement strand
ATGATGTTCTTTGAATGACCGTGAGCGGAATCGAGAACGAGAACGTCAACCTGAGCGTCAAGGAGAGCCTTTGCTCTGTCAAGAACATCTCCTGTGATTCCGATAGCAGCGCCGCAGAGGAGTCTGCCGCTCTTGTCTCTTGCGGAATTGGGATACTGAACTGCCTTTTCGATATCCTTGATGGTGATAAGACCCTTTAATGTTCCCTCATCATCAACAATGGGCAGCTTTTCGATCTTGTGGTTCATGAGAATGTTCTGAGCCGCCTCAAGGTCGGTTCCCACAGGAGCGGTGATGAGATTCTCCTTTGTCATTACCTCGCTGATGGGGATATCATAATCTCTCAGGAATCGGAGGTCTCTGTTAGTAAGGATTCCAACCAGCTTGCCCTTGCCGTCAACGATGGGAACGCCCGAGATTCTGTACTTGCCCATGAGCTTGTCAGCCTCGGAAACAAGCTTGTCCGCTGTGAGGGAGAATGGATTTACGATAACGCCGTTTTCAGAGCGCTTGACCTTGTCCACCTCGTCAGCCTGCTGCTCGATGGACATATTCTTATGGATAATGCCGATACCGCCTTCTCTTGCAATGGCGATCGCCATTTTAGCTTCTGTAACCGTGTCCATAGCGGATGTTACGATAGGAGTATTAAGATAAATATCCTTTGCAAGCCTTGTCCTAAGGTTTATCATATTGGGTGTGACATCCGACTTTGCGGGTATGAGCAGAACATCGTCAAAGGTAAGACCCTCTTTTCCGAACTTACTTGACATTTCAGTATCCAGCATTATTGATCTCCTCCAAATCATATAATTTTTTCAGTCGTATAGGTATTTTTTATATTTTACTACAAACCGTTCCCGATTTCAAGTGGAATGACAAAAAAATTCATTAGAATATGCTAAGCCTCGGGAAATGATTTTTGTGCATTTTGCCACGAATCAGTTCTTCTCCTTGAGGATATCCCTGATCTCGGTGAGAAGAAGCTCCTCAGCAGTAGGCTCAGGCTCTGCGGGAGGCTCAGGCTCCTTTTCCTCTTCCTTCTTTTTGCCGACTTCCATAAGCTTATTTACAGCCTTTACCATAGTAAAAAGAATTATTGCCATAATAAGGAAATTAAGCACTGCGGAGATAAATGATCCGTAATCAAAGGAAACGCCGTTGATGGTGAACTGTCCGCCCACAAGTATAAGGTTGCCTGCCTCGTCCCTTTCGCAGCCGCCTGTTACAAGGGCGATAAGGGGATTGATAAAGCTGCTTGTAAGGGATGAAACGATGTTCTGGAAAGCTGCGCCTATGATAACGCCCACCGCCAGATTCATAACGTTGCCTTTGGTGATAAATTCCTTAAATTCTGCGATCAAGCCTTTTTTCTCTGCCATACAATTATTCCTCCCATAATATAAATATTTAAATTAATTATACTATATATTTATGTCTTTTTGTTGAAATATGTGTAATAAATTGTCGGAACAGGGCATATGTTTGAGAAAATATCCATTTCACGAAAAACGCCATGCGAAGCAAATAATTCCTATGTAATTTGTAGTGTAAACATTTTGTTAAATGTAGACCAGAAAGCAGGGCCATTATTAACAAAATATGAACGCTATATAACAGCTTAACAGGAGACTGTAATGTTAATCTCCTGTTAATACGTTAACAAAAAAAGATATATGCATGTCAATTATACACAATATTTTTATAGAGATCAGCATGGGAAAGGATGTCAGACAAAAGATTATTATAAGATAATTATGCCGAATTATCGGGATAACATCTTTAAATATATACGTTAGCATCAAAATACCGTTATTCCTGCGAGTAGTCTCGTTCATAAATTATCATAAGATTATCAACCAAAAAAACAACCCATTGGGAAAATATAAATATTAATACAATTTAAAGTTTGTCGAAAAATGTTATGCGGAATGTGTTGACATATCGTGAATAAGATGTTATTATAAACTCATAAAGCATATGCTTGTCGGAGGAAAAGATAAAACGGAGAGAAACAGAGAGAGAAAAAGAAAAAACATCGTAAACCTGAATCAAACACTATATTTTAGCAGGAGGAATACGATCATGGATGCAGATTATACAAGAGAACAGACCTTCGGAGCACTCAGCTGGGGCGGACATATCCCCGAAAGAACAGACGGAATGGAGCCTGTTGTCACCGAAATAATCCAGCGCATCGGCATACCCGCCAACATTAAGGGCTACCGGTATCTCAGAAACGCCGTAATGCTTGCCATTGAGGATATGAGCATTCTTGACAGCATAACAAAGGAGCTTTATCCCGCCGTTGCCCGTTCAAACGGCACAACCCCCACCCGTGTTGAAAGAGCCATCAGGCACGCCATCACCTCAGCTTGGGACAGGGGCGGCGGAGATGTTGCCTTTATTGAGGACAAGCTGCACTGCAAAATTGACTTTCACAGCAGCAAGCCTACAAATTCCGAGCTTATCGCCCTTATCAGCGATTGTCTCAGACTGAATGCTTCAAGACTGCACAGCTGATGATGTTTTTGATTATAATTAACTGAAGCCGCTTCGGATAGGTTTTCCGAAGCGGCTTCAGTTTTTATATCACTTTAACAAGCTGTTATGAACATTGATTCTGTTAAGGGCACGCTTGAGCTTCAGCTCAGCAAGATCAAGGTCACGCTCGCTCTTCTTAGCAGCGATACGCTGCTTAGCGTTCTCTTCGGAGCGCTTAGCCCATTCAATGTCGATCTCGTCAGCCCATTCAACAGCGTCGGCAAATATATGCACAGCATTTCCGCCGACCTTGATAAGCCCCGAGGATACCGCCGCAAGACGGTATTCGCCGTTGTCCTGCATTATTTTGAGAGGACCCGAGGGAAGGCTTGCCACAAGGCTTGTGTGATTTGCAAGGATACCGATATCGCCCTCAGTGGTGCGGACGATTATCTGAGTTGTTGTGCCGTCAAAAAAGGTCTTTTCGGGGGTGATGACGGTAAGCTCAAAGGGAGCAGCCATATTTATCTCCTCCCCTTATCAGTTGCCCGACTGCTTTGCTTTTTCAACAGCCTCGTCGATAGTACCAACGAACAGGAATGCGGACTCGGGAAGATCGTCATGCATACCCTCGATTATCTCCTTGAAGCCTCTGATAGTCTCCTTGATGGGCACATACTTGCCCTTCATTCCCGTAAACTGCTCTGCTACGCTGAACGGCTGGGAAAGGAAACGCTGGATCTTTCTCGCTCTGGAAACGGTCAGCTTATCCTCGTCGGAAAGCTCGTCCATACCCATAATGGCGATGATATCCTGAAGCTCGGTGTATCTCTGGAGAATGTTCTGCACCGCTCTTGCCACCTCATAATGCTCATGTCCCACGATCTCGGGAGAAAGTATTCTCGATGTGGAATCAAGAGGATCCACCGCAGGATATATACCCAGAGATGAAATGGAACGTGAAAGAGTGGTGGTTGCGTCAAGGTGGGCAAATGTGGTTGCGGGAGCAGGGTCTGTAAGGTCATCGGCAGGCACATAAACAGCCTGTACAGATGTGATAGAACCCTTGTTTGTTGATGTGATTCTCTCCTGAAGAGCGCCCATCTCCGTTGCCAGAGTAGGCTGATAACCAACCGCCGAGGGCATACGTCCCAGAAGTGCGGAAACCTCAGAGCCTGCCTGTGTGAAACGGAAGATATTGTCGATGACGAGAAGAACGTCCTGACCCTCAACATCACGGAAATACTCAGCCATAGTAAGACCCGAAAGACCTACTCTCATTCTTGCTCCGGGAGGCTCGTTCATCTGACCGTAAACAAGAACGGTCTTGTCGATAACTCCCGACTCGGTCATTTCGTTGTAAAGGTCGTTGCCCTCACGGGTACGCTCGCCAACGCCTGTGAAAACGGAGATACCGTTGTGCTGGTTGGCAATGTTGTTGATAAGCTCCTGGATAAGGACCGTCTTTCCAACTCCTGCACCTCCGAAAAGACCGATCTTTCCGCCCTTCAGATAGGGGCAGATAAGGTCAATAACCTTGATTCCCGTTTCAAGTATCTCATTTGAAGCGGTCTGCTCCTCGTAGGAGGGAGGATCACGATGGATAGCCCATCTTTCCTGTGCCTCGGGAGCAGACTTGTTGTCAACAGGTTCGCCGAGAAGATTAAAAATACGTCCGAGAGTCTCCTTGCCGACAGGTACGGTAATAGGAGAGCCTGTGTCAATGGCGTCGGTACCTCTTACCAGACCGTCGGTGGAGGACATGGCGATACATCTAACCACGTCATCTCCGATGTGCTGAGCTACCTCGTACACCAGTTTTTTGCCGTTAAGTTCTATTTCTATTGCATTGAGAAGATTCGGAAGAGCGTCCTTTGCGAAGCGGATATCAACGACCGCTCCGATGATCTGAACGACCTTTCCGACATTATTCTGCGGCATTAAGTGATCACCTCGTTATTAAGATTTATACGAGAAGTATAACACTACATTAAGTATAATACATATTGTAATATTATACAAATAGTAATTGCCGTTATTCTGCGCTGTTTGCGCCGCCGACAATTTCGGTAATTTCCTGAGTAATGGAAGCCTGTCTTGCTCGGTTATACATAAGGGAAAGGCTGCTTATCATTTCGGAAGCGTTGTCCGAAGCGTTTTCCATAGCATTGCGTCTTGCCGCCTGCTCGGAAGCGAAGCTGTCCACACATGAGCCGAATATCATACCTGTGATATATCTCGGCACAATGTGATTGAACACCGCTCCTGCGGAAGGCTCGTAAATGGGGAGCGCCTTGGACTTTTTCAGCTCCGTTTTAAACTCTACGGGCAGCAGCCGCTTGGTGACAGCCTGCTGGGTAATGGGGGAAACAAACTCGGTGTAAAAAAGCTCCTCTCTCTCGTAAACGCCTTTGATATAGGCTTCAACGATGGATTCGGCTATTTCCTCCGCTTCCACGATCTTTATGCTCTCGCAGATGTTCTGATACTGAGCCATAAGGGAGTAGCCCCGTTTTTCGTAATACTCCACAGCCTTTTTGCCGATGGGGAGAATATCCACCTTATCTTTGCCGCCAAGCTCGTCAATTCTGAGCTGAGCCAGCTTGAAGATATTGTTGTTGAAGCCGCCCGCAAGACCTCTGTCTCCTGCGATTATCACAAGCAGGGACTTTCCCTCACCCGATTTACGGGTAAAGGGAGAGAGAAATTTGGGATTCTCCGCCTGTATCTCGCACATGGTATCGTAAAGGGCATTGAAATAGGGACGTGCCCTGTCCGCCTTTTCCTTAGCCTTTCTGAGCTTGGAAGACGCAACCAGCTCCATTGCCTTTGTGATCTGCATGGTGGACTCGACGCTTTTTATGCGCCGCTTGATGACCTTCATATTGCCTGAAGCCAATTTAATGCTCCTCCTTTAGCGGTAATGTGGGGAATATCAAAGAGCTGCGGTGAATTTCTTCACAAACTCCTCGAGAGCAGATTTCAGAGCCTCCTCATTTTCCTTGGTAAGCTCCTTAGTCTCCTTGATGGAGGAGATTATCTCGGGATGACCGTTGTCTATCTCATCGAAAAGCTCTGCCTCGAACTCGCCGATCTTGTCAACAGGGATATCCTTGAGATAATTATTGGTAACAGCGTAAATGATAATAACCTGATTTTCAACCGCAATGGGAGAATTTCTGTCCTGCTTGAGGACCTCCACAACACGTTCGCCCAGAGCAAGTCTTTCCTTGGTGTCCTTATCCAGGTCGGAACCGAACTGAGAGAAGGACTGCAGCTCTCTGTACTGTGAATAGGTGAGCTTCAAGGAGCCTGAAACCTTTTTCATAGCCTTTATCTGAGCCGCACCGCCAACTCGTGAAACGGAAATACCGGGGTTAACGGCAGGTCTTACACCCGAGTTGAAAAGGTCTGTCTCAAGGAATATCTGACCGTCTGTAATGGAGATAACGTTTGTGGGGATATATGCGGAAACGTCGCCTGCCTGTGTTTCGATAATGGGAAGAGCGGTGATAGAGCCTCCGCCGTAATCCTGATTCAGACTGCAGGCACGCTCGAGCAGACGTGAATGGAGATAGAAAACGTCTCCGGGATAAGCCTCACGTCCGGGGGGTCTTTTAAGCAGCAGTGAAAGTGTACGGTAAGCCACAGCGTGCTTTGAAAGATCGTCATAAACGCAGAGAACGTCCTTGCCCTGCT
>JAGBFZ010000355.1 GCA_018110855.1 Oscillospiraceae bacterium | reverse complement strand
GCAGTAATCCTTTGCCCATGCAACTCTGTCCTCAAGATTATCCTTGTTGGTCGCACCGAATTCACCAATTACAACGCCATAGCCGTTTTCAATGAACTTCTTGCTGAGGTTATCCATAAAGTTAAGCTCACCCGATTTGGAACCGTCCCACACCTTGTATCCCTTTTCGTTCATAGCAAAATCATAAGGAGAATATGCGTGAACGGAAACCATCAGTCTGTTTTCAGCGGTGTCAACAGGCATCTCAAAAGCATCGTTGAGGGCATTCTGAGGTGCAGCCGCATTGCTGGGAACCATAAGGAAACGAGTCTTGTTGTAACCGTCGCCTGCACGAACGGTATCAACAAATATCTGATTGTACTTCACAATAGTCTTAATGGAAGCAACGCCTTCTTCATCGTTGTCCCGGAACCACCATTCCTTGTTGGTGCCCGTAAGACGGGGCTCGTTCATAGCCTCGAATATCAGTCTCTCGTCATAATCCTTGAAATTCTCGGCTATCTGAGTCCATATTGATCTGAGATACTTCTCACCCTCGGCAGATTTCTCCTCGGTGGGATAGTAGTAGTCGCAGTCATGATGTGAATTGAGGATTATGTAAAGTCCGCTTTCAACTGCATAATCAACAACCTCATTGACACGAGCCATCCACGCAGGGTCAATGGTGTAGTTCTCATCAGTGGTATGCTGTCCCCATGAAACGGGGATCCTTATGGTAGTAAAGCCGGAATCCTTAACAAACTGAATAAGCTCCTTGGTAGTCTTAGGCTGACCCCACAAGGTTTCCGAATCGAGACTGCTGCTTGTAACAGCGTCAAGGGTATTGCCCAGATTCCAGCCCAGCTTCATAGACTTGGCATAGTCAACAGCATTGTCTGCTATAGCGATCTCGGGGAAGGTCACCTCGGATACAGCAGAATTTGTCACATCAGCAGTACCGTTATCTGCAGGCTTTTCTGCAGTATTGCCGCAGCCTGTGAAAACTGCCGCTGTCATAGCAGCGGACATTATCATTGCAAGTATTTTTTTCATATAAGCACTCCTTAATTTTCTAAGTCTGAACCGTAGTAATAAACTACCTATAGTATACCACAAGTGACGTAAGATTGGTTTAAATATTTAGTTCGTAAATTGTAAATATCTGTTTAAGTAAACGTTTAATATCCTTACGGGCAGAACTGACTGCATAGATCATAATATCCTCATTTCCGATCTGCAGTATTCGCAAACAGTCAGATCCCCATCGTTGGGAGCGCCGCAGTGCGGACAGGTTATCAGGTATTTGCCGATAATATTATGGAAAGCGATCCTGTCCTTCTGACGGAGTGCCTTATAATGCTCAATAGTATTTTCAGCCCATGAACGCTTTATTATTACTGCCTTGAGTGAGGACAGAATATAGATCAGGGCATACAGTCCTGCTGCAGCAAACTGGCTGTAAAAGACTATGTCATCAACGGTCATAAACTGAGATGACGTTTCGTCCATATTGCTTTCAAAGAATGGGATTATCAGCTCATAGGATATATTGAACAGGGCATTTACAATCAATACTATCAGAAGTATTATCCCCAGAGATTTTTTCTCAATCAGCAAGGGCAGCTTCTGAACCGAATGAAGTCCTTTGACAAACGGGTCATTCATATTAAGCTCAAAATCCCTGCCGGATATCCATGTCCCATTAAATATATATGTACCCGGCGGGACTTTCTTTTTCAGCGACTTTTTGTATTCAGGGTGCCTGGTGTACTGCATTATCATTCATCTCTTTCATGGCTTATGATCTCGATCGACTGCATTGTATTTTCGGCATTGCTGTTGTCGGTATAACGCTCTAAAACGGTATTGCAATAAGGGCAGAACCTGTCGCCCTGTTCTACAGAAGCACCGCAGGAAGGGCAGACTGTGAGCGTGACCATTCGTTCTCTCTCAGCAGCTTCTCTTTCGGAATTCAGTTTTTCCTGCAGTTTATAATATTCGACAGCCTGCTTTGTTACTTCAAACTTGTATTTTGTCATCTTTCTGCTGTCAATGATGTGTTTAATGATAGGGACCAAAGCAATGAGATACTGACCCACATATATAAAATCATCAATAAAGTCAAAGGCGAGATCTGACATATCTATGCATTCGAATGGAATAATGAAAATTTCATATGGAAGGTTGATCAAAGCGAACACAAAGAGAAAGAAAGCACCGGCCATTGCCTGTGGCAGAGACATGTAATGAATAACAGGAGGCTCTTTTTCTCTGATATGCGTATCCACTGTATCCTTGATGTACGGATATTTTCTATATGAATATGAAAAGCCGCCGTTCTCGTCATCATACCAAAGCGTTTCATATTCTCCCGTAGGATTTGCAGGTTTTTGCTTATACTGCTGATCCGCCTTATAACCCTCGGGAGACGGAGCTGCACCTCCTCCGCTGTAGCTATGATAGCTGCTTCTGCTGCGTGAACTTCTGCTTCGGCTGTGTGAACTGCTTCTGTGACTGCTTCTATGGCTGCTTCGATGGTGGCTGCCTGAATGACGGCTTCCGTGGTGTCTGCCCATTCTCTTTTCCCCCTTGATCAATGATAGACTGTATTGATTTGCTTACATTAAAGTATATATCATCAGATGAAGAAAAGTGTTGATAAAAGATTAACATTTACACAGTATGATACTCAGCGTCGGAAAAGCCGTTTTCGGTGTGTTCAAATATATCGTTACAGGTAATTTCAATTTCCCGGCAGTAGTAAGCCTTTCAAGATGTTCTGTTATGCTGCCTTCAAGGGCTCGCTGAATCTCATCATTTTTTCAAGATGATTTTACATAATAACATTCTGAAGAGTGTTATTTTATGGCGAATTTCCTGCTTCCGGTTGATTATTTTAAATGAATATGATATAATACATAAATATAGAATAAACAGCTGAGAAATTTTATAGACAGCACAAATACAGAAGAAAATATATTATTACATCTCTATAATAGAACTATGATGTAGTATAATAAATCTTGACACAATC
>JAGBFZ010000354.1 GCA_018110855.1 Oscillospiraceae bacterium | reverse complement strand
GGTTGAACTCCTTCAGGTGCTTTACGGACATCAGCAGATAGGCTATCAGAAGAATGACAGAGCTCACGGCAAGCTTGAAGGAGGGGGAATAGTATTTTTGAAGCTCGTAGGTCAGAAGGGGAGCAATACCCCATACCAGCACCACGAAAAATAAGCCGAGATAGGCGGAAGTAGTTTTGTTTTTTGTCATAAAAGCCTCCGAAAAATTACTTACTGAAATATAATATCACTTTCCTTGACTTTTGTGAAGTTCGGTTTTATAATAGGGGTGTGAATTTTTTTCAAAACGAGGAAAATATGGATATAAACAAGATAGAAATGATACTTTTTGCACTGCATTCGGGTTCTTTTTCAAAAGCGGCGGAAAAATACTCCTATACTCCGTCGGCGCTCTCCCATATTGCGGACTCCCTGGAGGGGGAGATAGGCAGAAAATTCATTCGACGCACTCATATGGGAATAGAGCCCGCCGACCCCGAGATAGTGTCGGCACTGCAGGATATATGCGATGCCCGTGACCGCCTTATGACCTTGGCGAAAAAGGAGAAGCGCATCACCATCGCCACCTACTCAAGCCCCTCGAAATATCTTTTCCCGAATATCATAAAGGGCTTTCATGACCTGCATCCCGAAATACATATGGACATCACCGTAGTCAACTCCTTTTTGGAACTATCGGGCAGTGATCCTGACCTCCTTTTTGGCACAGAGCAGGAGGTGGAGGGCTACGAGTGGACCGAAATTATGACCGAGCCATATCTTGCCGTTTTCCCCGATGGATATACCGACGACACGGAATTTCATTTTGATAAAAAATATAAGGAGACCTTTATCATTTCCAACGAGCCCACGGTAATGAAGCTCATTGACCGCAGTAATTTCGAGGATATAACGGTGGTCAACGCCCACGATGACAGCTCCATCATACAAATGGTAAAGGCGGGTATGGGCATCTCCATCCTCTCCTCACTGTCGGTCTCTCAAACCGACGGCATAACCTGCCTCCCCATCCATCCACCCGTATCAAGAACCCTCGGCATCTTCAAAAAGAAAGCCCCCGCAGCCACAAGGGAAGCGGAGATCTTTGTGGAGTATTTCGTGAGGAAAATGAAGCCAAATCATGACACGGAGTGTCAGTTCATTCCCCAATAAAAAAAGAACGGCAATAGGCGGGTGCTCGTAAAACAGTTAAACCAAAATTTAACTATTTTACGGCATCTGTCAGACGGGGTTGGCTAAACAAAAGTTAGCGATACTTGGTTTGATAACCGGGTATCGCTTCTTTTTTTACCCATAGCCCCCTCCGTTTTTACATTATTTCGCATGTATGGGCAGATGTAATCGCTTTGGTAGCGGCTATTTTCTGATCGCTATAAAGTACAACATCTTTTATAGCCAGTTTTTTGATAGCAGATATGAATGTTTCCATAAATGCAAAATCAATCTTGCCATCCTTTTCCGGCAGCCGAATATACTTTCCCTTTACGACATTCCAACCGCCAAGCTTGTTCTTGTAGGAATAAATCGGCAGGTCGGTTACTTTGTTGATACACATCACCATAAACAAGTAGTGGTTGGGAGAGATTGCAATGTCCTTTAATTTCCAACGGATGGCGTATGCATCAGACAAAACAGTAAAATCTCTTGTTTGGTAATATGCTCTGTAAACATCACTGTTGGAAGGAATAGAAATCACATTGCTCAATACAGTTGCACCCGCTTTGGGTGCATAATAGTTTAAGCCTTGATTTTGGAAGCTCGAAGTCAGGCAAGGAAGAATGTAATCGTCCGTGGGCTGCTTGGGTAATTCCTTGGCTTTGTAAGGTAATTTCTTGGTTTCAACCCGTTCAAACAGATTCCCGACCTTATATGTACCCCAATTATCATCACCGAAGCTACTGAAGTCTCGAAGAGCGTCGAGCTCTTCAGCCGACAATTCATAATTGTCGTATCCGCTTACTTTCAAGTAAGCGGATAGCTCAGCTACCCGCTGAGCTTCCAGCTCAGCTACCCGCTGAGCTTCCAGCTCAGCTACAAACGATTCCATAAAATCGAAGTCAATTTCACCTTTTTTTACTGGCAACATCATTTTGAAATTAAAGCTCTGCGAACTTCTCAATTTTTTGCCATAGGAGAATTTCCCGACCAGTGCCTTTTGCATAGCAACGGCAAAAAACAGCATAACACCTTTGGGATATTCAATATGATCGTTCCAATAAACACCGGTATCATCACCTGCGCCAAAAGCATAATCACGATAAAATGTATTGCCGAAGATATCGATTGTAATCGAGTTTTTAGGGAAAGATGCTACTGGATTTGATACATAATTGATGACACCTGTATTGGTAATGCCCGCCATAACAAAAGGAATATTTCCAGGAAGCTGATCTTCTTTCTTCAAACGTCGTCCTTGTTCAATGTGGTTAAATATCTGCTGGAACTCATACTCGCCCCACTTAACCGTTCGCAGTTTTTCGTTAAGTGAGG
>JAGBFZ010000353.1 GCA_018110855.1 Oscillospiraceae bacterium | reverse complement strand
TAAATTTTTTCATCATTCAGCACCGCCCTTCCATAAAATTAAATACAGTTATACAAGTATATTATAAATTATTTTTTTTATATTGTCAATAGCTTTGATGGATAAAAATAAACGAAAAACCCGACCTGTCTTTTGGGGACAGATCGGGTAAGACTGTTGTGAACAAAGAAAAGGAGATTATTCTTCCTTCATCTTAGCGAAGCACTCGCTGCAGTAAACGGGACGATCCTCTCTGGGTCTGAAAGGAACTCTTGCTACACCGCCGCAGGAAGCGCAGGTAGCCTCGAACATTTCTCTCTCGCCCTTAGCGCCGTTCTTGCGTGCATTGCGGCAGCTCTTGCATCTCTGAGGCTCGTTCTCAAAGCCCTTTTCAGCGTAAAATTCCTGTTCGCCTGCAGTGAATACGAACTCCTCGCCGCACTCCTTGCATACTAATGTCTTGTCTTCGTACATTTGATTTCCCTCGCTTAAATAAATTTTAAATTGGACCTGAGGACGGACTCACACCGACACCTTTGATAAACAACGCTCTGAAAGATTAAGCTACTTGGCCGTATATACAAATGAGCAGAGCTCAGATGTTCATAAAAAATCAGCTGTTTCCCGACAGCTTTTGCCTCAGCTTTGCGGCAGCCCTGCCGCCTGCATTAGCAGCCGATTTGCGGGAAATACCCAGCCTTGCTGCGATCTCCTCAAAGGAAAGCCCTGAGATATGCAGCAGAAAGATGCGCTTTTCCATGGGGGATAATGTGTTTTCAAGCTCGCTGAAAAGCTCTCTCTGAATGATAATGCTTTCGGGAGTGAGGCTGTATGAAGGCTCATCCTCGCCCTTATCCTCGGCAGACTGCTGTCCGCGGAGCTTTGCAGCCGCAGTTTTCATTCGGTTCACCGCGCAGGAATATATGAATGAGGACAGCTTTGAGCCTTTTTCTCCGTCAAAATTCCTGACAGCACTGAGCAGACCCAGCATACCCTCCTGAACGATATCATCATAGGCGGAATCATCTGGACATATAGCCGCCGCCTTGCTTTTGATAAAGGGAAAGTAGCGGTAAATTATCTCGGTATAGCAGGAAACGCAGAGCTTGTTTTCACGGCAAAGCTCGCACAGCTCCTCGTCGGAGCGCTCGGAAAGCACATCAGAAAGATATGCTCCGTCCATATTATCGCTGCGATCAGCGGCCATAGCATTGCCTCCGTGAAAAAACACATAACAGCAAAAGGATACTCAATTGCTTATAACGTATTTTAACCTATTATTTCCTGTTTGTCAAGGGGCTTTTTAATAAATTTTTAACTTATGGAAAATTTTTGTTATAAAAGTTATTATTTATACATTTTCTTTGTGCATATTGACATTAAAAATGGAGAAAAAACTTTAAAATCTATTACACATAATAGAAATTTTTATGCCATATAACATCATGATCAGTACATCTCCGCCGCAGATCTCCGAAATTCCGTAGGACTTGAGCCTATTATCTCCCGAAAACGCCTGCTGAAATAAAGCGGGTCGGAAAATCCCACCGCCGCAGCCACATCGCTAACAGGAATAAGCGTTGATCTCAGCAGACGGCAAGCCTCGTCCATTCTCATGCGGTCGTGGCGCTGCTGCATCGAAATGCCCTTTTCCTCCTTGAAAACCGCCGCCAGCCGCTTGTAGCTCAGATAAAATTCACGCTCTGCTTCCTTTGCGGAAAAAGGCTCGGATATATGACTTGCGAGATATTCCTCTATCCTGTCCGAAAGCCTTTTGGGAGCAGGCTTTTCCCATTCCCTCAGCGCAATGAAGCCAAGCAGCTCTGCAAGCCGCAGATTAACATACCACCCCTTTGATATATCATCTGAGGAGCATTGTTCCCACAGCTCAAGTATCCTTTTTTCAGTCTCGCTGCCCCGAAGTCCCGTAAGATCTTTGGGCAGCACAGCGGAATATCTTGTGGGACTGTACGGCAAAATTTGCTTGTCAGAAGCAAAAAAATCCTCGGGAACAGGCTCCTCGTCATAATAAAAATGAGCGTAAAACCATCTTGTTCCTCTCGGTATCTCCCGTTTTCCGAAATGCCTTATCCCCCTTTTCAGAAACAGCAGACCGCCCCTGTTCACTTCAAAGTCCATATCCTCTTCCGTGACGAAGATAGTCCCCTCAAGAACGTATATCATCACATGAAAATCCGCAGTTCTGTCTGTATGAAAAAAGGGTTCGGAAGCCGCAAGCAGACCGCAGCCGCTCACAACGGGCATGGAAGCATTGTTAAAAATAATTTCGTTCAAGATTATCCTCCATATAAACAAGACTATAATCTATTTATATATGCTTTTAATAAGATTATAATACATATAAATAAGGATGTCAAGTCCAAAAAAGGAGCTGTGATATATGAAAACAATGGAGAGAATATCCCCCAAGGCATACCGTTCCGATGGCTTTGCGGGAAAATATCAGGAGCTTGTCCGCAAAGAAATGATACCCTACCAGTACAGGGTGCTGCGGGACGAGGCGGATAATACGGAAAGAAGCGGCGTTTTTTCCAATTATATAAATGCAGGAAAGGCGCTCAGGGGAGAAAAGGCAGAGCCGTTTTACGGAATGGTCTTTCAGGACAGCGACGCCGCAAAATGGATAGAAGCAGCGGCATATTCCCTTGCAGCGGTTCCCGACAGCGAGCTTGAAAGGGAGACAGACGAGCTTATTGACCTTATCGCCGCCGCACAGGACGAGGACGGCTATCTCGACACCCGATTCACCATATCCGACAGGGAAAAGCGGTGGACGAATCTTCTTGAAGCCCATGAGCTTTACTGTGCAGGACATATGATGGAAGCCGCCTGCGCATATTATGAATCCACAGGCAAAAGAAAGCTCCTTGATGTAATGGAGAAAAATGCGGAGCATATCTATCGCAGATTTATTGAGGACGGCGCAGAGGGATATCCCGGGCATCCCGAAATTGAGCTTGCACTTTTGAAAATGTACCGTGCAGCAGGTAATTCCCATTGCCTTGAGCTTGCGAAGCATTTTATTGACTGTCGGGGAGTTGACCCCGGATATTACGAGAAGGAGAAAGAAAAGCGTGACTGGTTCGTGTGGGGCAATAATCCCGTTGATTACGATTATCAGCAGAACGGAAAGCCCGTCAGGGAGCAGACCGACGCCACAGGACACGCAGTAAGAGCGGTATATCTTTACACAGGAATGGCTGATCTTGCCTCTGAAACGGATGACAGAGAGCTTTTCGCTGCCTGCCGCCGTCTTTGGGAAAGCATTGTCAATAAGAGAATGTACATAACGGGCGGAATAGGCTCCACCGTTCACGGAGAAGCGTTCAGCGTTGATTACGATCTTCCCTCCGATACCGCATATTCCGAGACCTGCGCCGCCATCGGGCTTATGTTTTTCGCCTCACGAATGCTTGAAAACGAGGTGAACGGGGAATACGGAGATGTTATGGAGCAGGCATTCTATAACACCGTCCTTGCGGGAATACAGCTTGACGGCAAGCGGTTTTTCTATGTAAATCCCCTTGAATCACTTCCGGGGATATCGGGAAAAGCACCCACTCACCGCCATGCCCTCACCACCCGTCCCGGCTGGTATGCCTGCGCCTGCTGTCCTCCCAATGCTTCAAGGCTCATATCCTCGCTGGGGCAGTATGCCTATGGCGAAAAGGGAAATACCGTTTTCTGCAATCTTTATGTTTCGGGAGATGTTACATTTTCAAATGGCATGAAGCTGCGCTGCGAAACAGGATATCCCTATGATTTCGAGATAAGATATATCGTTTCGGGTGAGGGCATTATCGGTATCAGGATACCTCATTGGAGTGAAAAATACACCATAAATAAAAACGGCAGTGCAATATCTCCCGAAATAAATAAAGGCTATGTGTATATTCCCGTTTCAGACGGCGACACAGTTCGGCTCAGCCTTGACGGAACACCAAGATTTGTGTATCCATCGGAGAAAATACCGGCCCTTTCGGGAAAGACGTCATTATGTCGGGGACCTCTCGTTTACTGCTTTGAGGGAGCGGATAACGGGGGAGATGTGATATCCCTGTCTGTTGACCCTGCCGAAGAGGTGCGTGTGGGAGAGTATGACGGAGAGCTGCTCGGTGGCACACGAAGGCTCACCGCAAAGGGATACAGACGTGAGCCGCAGAAGGGACTGTATTCCTCGTCAGCACCGAAAAAAACGCCATGCGATATTTGCGCCGTACCCTACTGCCTGTGGGGGAACAGGGGAGAAAATCAGATGAGAGTGTGGATGGATATCCGCTGATAATGAACAAATTCTGCCCCGCCGAAACTCACGGCGGGGCAGTTTGTATTATCTTCCAATCATTTCCTCAATGCGCAGAAGTCTGTTATATTTTGCGATGCGCTCACCTCTCGAGGGTGCGCCCGTTTTGATAAGACCTGTGTTCAGAGCCACGGAGAGATCGGCAATGAATGAGTCCTCGGTCTCGCCGCTGCGGTGGGAGATGATGGAATCAAAGCCGCTTTCACGAGCCATTCTCACAGCGTCAAGGGTCTCGGTGAGAGTGCCTATCTGATTGAGCTTAATGAGAATAGCGTTTCCGCAGCCCCGTTCGATTCCCTTTGCAAGACGCTCTGTGTTTGTTACGAAAAGATCATCTCCCACAAGCCTTACCTTGCTGCCAAGCTTTTCGGTCAGCTTTTCCCAGCCGCTCCAGTCCTCCTCGTCAAGGGGGTCCTCAATGGAAAAAATGGGATATTTGGAGCAGATGTCCTCCCATTCGGAAATAAGCTGCTCGGTGGTTCGGGCAACCTTCTTTTTCGGCATGAAATATCCGCCGTTTTCGCCCTTCCATTCGCTTGCCGCAGCGTCAAGGGAGATGAGAAAATCCTTGCCCGCCTTATAGCCCGCTCTCTCGATAGCTTCAAGGATAAGCTCCAGCGCCTGTCCCTCGGAGCCCAGCTCGGGAGCAAATCCGCCCTCGTCGCCCACAGCGGTGTTAAGACCCTTTTCCTTTAAAATTGCCGCAAGATTATGAAATACCTCGGAACACATTCTCAGCCCCTCCGCAAAGCAGCAGGCGCCCTTCGGGAATATCATAAACTCCTGTATGTCAAGATTATTTCCCGCATGAGCGCCGCCGTTTAAAATATTCATCATGGGAACGGGCAGCTTTGCGGCATTTGCGCCCCCAAGAAATCTGAAAAGCGGCATACCAAAGCTTTTTGCCGCAGCGTCCGCACAAGCAAGGCTTGCGGCAAGGATCGCATTTGCGCCTAAATTGGATTTTTCCTTTGTGCCGTCAAGCTCAATGAGCTTTCGGTCTATCCTGCGGGTATCTGCGGCGTTCATTCCCGAGATACCCTCTCTGATAATGGTATTGACGCTTTCCACAGCCTTTAAAACGCCCTTGCCCATATAGCGTGAGCCGCCGTCACGAAGCTCAAGAGCCTCGAATTTACCTGTGCTTGCACCGCTGGGAGCACGTCCGAAGCCCACTGAGCCGTCTGTCAGAATGACCTCCGCTTCAACAGTGGGATTTCCTCTCGAATCGAGTATCTCCCTTCCTCTTATGTCCGCGATATGCTTTGATGAATGCATACAGTTCACCATTCCTTTCGGTTTTATTCGGGAATAGTATGCACAAATTTTTTTTATTTACTCAATAAAAATATCTGCATTTTAATGACGGGATGTATTTTTGAGTGTATAATAATATCAAATTCAAACGAAAGGAAAAATCCATTATGATAAAAACATCACCTATGGGCTGGAACAGCTGGGACTGCTACGGTGCAGCCGTAACCGAGGATATCATAAGACAGAACGCCGATTTCATGGCAAAGTATCTCAAGAAATACGGCTGGGAATATATAGTCGTTGATATCCAGTGGAGCGCACCCAATGCAAAATGCCACGAGTACGACCCGTTTACCGAGCTTTGCATGGACGAATATTCCCGCCTTATCCCTGCGGAGAACCGTTTCCCATCATCAGCGGGAGGAAAGGGCTTTGCGCCCTTGGCTGAATATGTTCACTCTCTCGGGCTTAAATTCGGCATACATATCATGAGAGGAATACCCCGTCAGGCTGTTCACAGAAACACAAAGATAAAGGGTACGGACAAGACCGCCCGTGATATCGCAAAGACCGCAAGCATATGCGCATGGAACACCGATATGTACGGCGTTGACCCCGATAAAGATGGCGCAAAGGCTTACTATGACAGCATTTTTGAGCTGTATGCGTCATGGGGAGTGGACTTTATAAAGTGTGACGATATTGCAAGAGAGCTGCCCCATGAGGAAAAGGAGCTTGTAATGCTGAGTGATGCTCTTTACGGCTGCGGACGTGAAATGCTTCTGAGTCTGTCTCCCGGACCTGCGCTTCTTGAAAAGGCGGAGCTTTACAAGCAGGTTTCCAATATGTGGCGCATTACCGATGATTTCTGGGATAAATGGGAGCTGCTTTATGCAATGTTCGAGCGTGCGGAGAAGTGGTGCACCCATTCGGGAGCGGGACACTGGCCCGATGCGGATATGCTGCCCATAGGTCCTATTCTGCAGGACTATGACAAAGCAAACCGCACCAAATTCACCGAAAACGAGCAGATAACCATGCTCACTCTCTGGAGCATATTCCGTTCACCTCTTATGATAGGCGGTGAGATGACAGGCTTTGACGAGTTTACCATGAGCCTGCTCACTAACGAGGGTATCCTTAAAATGCACAAAAATGCCCGTCATTCCCATCAGGTGTGGAGACGTGCTCGGAACGGAAACGAGTATATCCTCTGGACTGCCGCAGACAGCGAAGGCGGCGGATATTTTGCTGTATTCAACGCAGGAGAAACCGATGGCAGCGTAACCATTGACCTTTCCGACCTTGAAGCGGGAGACCGTCTTTCCTGCACAGAGCTGTGGAGCGGCAAGGACTGCACATTTGACAAAACAGCGGAAATAACTTTGCCTTTTCACGGAGCAAAGGCATATCATTTTAAATAACATATCGGGGCGCTGCGGCTTTTTCGCAGCGTCCTTTTTGCAAAAGGAGATCGCTATGGTTCAGAAGGAGTATTTTTCCCCCATCGGGAGAATGATAATTACGGCTGATAACAACGCACTCACCGACCTTTCGTTTTCGGATATCTCCTGCGAAAATACAGATAACGATATAACGGAAATGACGGAAAAATGGCTTGATATCTACTTTTCGGGAAATATCCCCGAATTCACGCCGCCCGTTTCGCTTTCGGGAACGCCATTTCAGCTTATGATATGGGAAATGCTAAGAGCTATCCCATACGGCAGTACCGTATCCTACAAAGATATTGCAAAGCAGGCAGCGAAAAAGCAGGGAAAAGAAAAAATGTCCTCTCAGGCGGTGGGCGGGGCAGTGGGACGAAATCCCATTGCCATAATTATCCCATGCCATCGTGTTATCGGTTCGGACGGCTCACTCACAGGCTATGCGGGTGGACTTGATAAAAAGACGTATCTGCTCCGCCTTGAAAATAAGGTGAAATATTCGTAAAAAATATAGACAAAAGCAGAACAAAGGAGTATAATGTAATATATACTTTTTTACATGGCTTGGACGGGAGATGTGAATAACCGAAATGAACTTACAGCACTTGAAAAACATAACCGAGGTGGAGCGGGCAGGCTCGGTAACAAAGGCGGCGGCGAATCTTTTCATGGGTCAGCCCAATCTCAGCAAATCCATAAAGGAAGTGGAAAACGAGATAGGCATAACCGTTTTCAGACGGAGCGCAAAGGGAGTTTATCCCACTCCCGAGGGGGCGAGATTTCTCTCCCGTGCAAGAGCGGTGCTGGAGGAAATGGACAAGCTGGAAGCTCTTTACAAGCAGGAAAATACCGTCCGAAGCCTTTCGGTATCTGTTCCCGATGGGGAATATGCCGCTCTTGCCATAGCTGCATTTGTCCGCTTACTTCCACAAGGTGACAGGGTAAATATCGAGTGTATCACAGCCTCCCTTTCACGAGCTGCGGCAAATGTCTGCGAAGAGATATGCAGCATTGCGGCAGTCCGCTGTCCTCATTCGGAGGAGGATTATTTCCGCACGCTTATGAGAGAAATGAAGCTCCGCTCCGAGCTGCTTTTTACAGGGGAATACAAGCTCATTATCCCCGAAAAAAGCAGGCTGTCCGAGATGAATAAGATAACCCCCGAGACTCTCGGCGGATATATTGAACTGACCTCATCGAACGAGCCTCAAGGCATTTCGTCCGGGGCAGGAAAGATCATGCTGAGCGGCTCCGACCCTCTCTCAATGCTTTCACAGCTCCCCGAAGGGTATATGATAGCCCCCGAGCTTTCCCATGATACTTTGAAAAAATACGGGCTTATCATGAGAGAATATGAGCCTGCGGGAAAATATTCGGAATATCTTATATATAATTCGGGATACAAGCCCGATGAGTATGCAGCCGCATTTATAAGCTGCCTTAAAAATGCAATAAATGAACGGAGAATATAAATATGACTAAGGACAAATTTGAACTTGTATCCCCCTACAAGCCCTCGGGAGATCAGCCGCAGGCAATTGACAAGCTTGTGGAGGGAATTGAAAAGGGCTACAGAGATCAGACCCTGCTTGGCGTAACAGGCTCGGGCAAGACCTTCACCATGGCAAACGTTATTGCAAGGCTCAATCGTCCCACCCTTGTCCTTGCCCATAATAAAATACTTGCGGCGCAGCTCTGCTCCGAGTTCAGGGAGTTTTTCCCACATAATGCAGTTGAATATTTTGTTTCCTATTATGATTATTATCAGCCTGAGGCATATATCCCCTCCACCGATTCATACATCGAAAAGGAC
>JAGBFZ010000352.1 GCA_018110855.1 Oscillospiraceae bacterium | reverse complement strand
TCAGCAGATCAAGGAAGTTGAGAGAGGCAGAATCAAGGAGTACATCGGCAGAACTTCCCACAAGAATGCTGAGTACCACGATGGCAGCGTTTGGACACTTAAGTGCAATGCCGGCGATATCAAGCTTGACATCGCTCTTCCCTGCGCAACTCAGAATGAGATCGACGGCGAGAGCGCTGCGATCCTCGTTAAGAACGGCTGCTGGTGCGTATCCGAGGGTGCTAATATGCCTTCTACTCCCGAGGCTATCAACACTTACCTTGCAAACGGTCTTCTCTATGGTCCCGCAAAGGCTGCTAATGCAGGCGGCGTAGCTACCTCCGGTCTTGAAATGAGCCAGAACAGCGAGAGACTTTCCTGGACATTTGAGGAGGTTGACGCTAAGCTCCACGGTATCATGGTTTCCATCTTCAATGCTTGCGACAGCGCAGCAAAGGAATATGGTATGGAAGGCAACTACATGGCCGGTGCTAATATTGCAGGCTTCCTGAAGGTTGCTGAGGCTATGAAGGCTCAGGGCTGCGTTTGATTCCTGAAAAATAATATAGTTTCGTAATTGAAATCCCTTTACAGCTTTTTATTTGCTGTAAAGGGATTTTTTGCATTATTTGAATCCTTCAGTCATAATATTAAATCAAGAGTGATTGTCCGATGATTTTTTCGGAACAAGGCTGATTATCGGAAAGGATTGATCTGCAATATGAGATTTGAATTCAAAAAATACAGAACTGCCGTTTTTTCGGCGCTGGCTGTGCTTGCCTCCGCAGCCATGATAAACTATGCTGTGGGAAAGATCGACAATGCGGTGTATGTTAACACAGGAGATGCCGAGATAGGCAGCAGGATAATCGTGCTTGACTGCGGACACGGCGGCATGGACGGAGGCTGTTCCACAGCGGAAGGCATTACTGAAAAGGGGATAAACCTTAATATCATGCTTACCGTTCGTGATATGTGCAGACTTTACGGGTATGATACAGCTGTTACCCGTGACAGGGATATTTCCATTCATGACAGCGGTGTAACGGGTATCAGAAATCAAAAGGTCTCTGACATGGAAAACAGACTTGAGCTTTTCAATAAATTCCCCGATTCGGTCTGCCTGTCCATTCATCAGAATACATATACAGACCCGAAATTCAGCGGGGCGCAGATGTTTTATTCCGCCACAAATCCCGAAAGCGAGCGGTTTGCGTCTATTTTGCAGAATAAATTCGTGAAGAATCTCCAGCCTGAGAATATGAGGGAAACAAAGCTTTGCGGAAAGGAGCTTTATCTGTGCTATTTCTGCAATAATCCTGCGGTAATGGCAGAGTGCGGCTTCCTGTCCAATCCCGAGGAGGCTGCAAAGCTGACAAACGAAGCATATCAGCAGCAGGTGGCATTTACATTGTTTTCGGGACTGAATGAATTTATCTGCGGGTAATACTAATAACCAATTAACCTATGTACAAAATACGTCGGCTATAATACGCCCACTCTGCGTCAAACTCCCTTGCCATGCATAAATGCCGCCTGCGGTCGTTTTCCTTGACCCCGACGTATTCTATCCACCGTCTTTAT
>JAGBFZ010000351.1 GCA_018110855.1 Oscillospiraceae bacterium | reverse complement strand
GTGGTTATTTCAATTTTGGAAACAACCATTTCCATTTCGGAAACTGCTGCATTTTTGGCATAGTTTCGATTTAATACAGTTCACAAGCGTTCTGCTCCTTCGGGGGCGGGACGCATTTTTTATGCCCAAAGCGGAGGGCGTGACCTCCGAGGGGTGCGTACAATTCAAAAAAATATGGAGGTAATCATCGAATGAAGAAACTTATCGAAAAGAGAGGTTCTATCTCTCGCAGAATGAAGGAGCTTATTGACGGTATCAAGACCGAGACAAGAGCCTTCAATGAGGAGGAGCAGGCAGAGTTTTCAAAACTTGAGGCTGACCTTGCGGCAGTAAACGCTACCATTGACGCAGAGAAAAGAGCTGAGGCGGCTCTTGCAGGCTGCGGCAGTGACGATTCAGTGGATCAGCAGGATAACGGAGGTGAGGAAGTGAGAGCGGCGAATGTTATTGTTTCCGACTTTATTAGGGGCAATGAGCTGAGAGCGGGCGAAATGACTACCACAAGCACAGGCAGCATTATTCCTTCCGAGTTTTCGGCGGACATCATTCACGATACTGTTGCCCTTTCGGGTGTGCTGAATATGGTGTCTATCGTTAATTCCAAGGGTACATACAAGCAGATCGTTGCAGACAGCGCAAACAAGATCTCCGCAGGATGGACTGATGAGATCGCAGAGATCACTGCTACTGATGCAAAATTCAAGACTATCGAGATCGGTCATCACAAGCTGACTGCTCTTTCCAAACTTTCCCTTGAGCTTATCAATCAGAATGAGTTTGACATTGCTTCCGAGGTAATGTATCAGACTGAGAGGGATTTTGCTCTCAAGGGCGAGGAAGCTATCATCAAGGGGGACGGTTCAGGCAAGCCTTATGGTCTTGTTACAAGTGGTACTGCTTACACTCTTGCTTCCAACACAGCTATTACAGCTGACGAGATCGTGAAGATCTATCATACGCTCAAGGCACCCTTCCAGCAGAACGCCGTATGGATAATGAGCAATGACACTCTCTGCGCTGTCAGACTTCTCACAGACGGCAGCGGCAGATATATTTTCCATCAGAATGAGAACCTTACAAGCGGCTTTGCAGGCTTCATTCTCGGCAAGCCTGTGCTTGTTTCGGACGCTATGGATAATATCGGTGCTTCCAAAAAGCCTATCCTCTTCGGAGATTTCGGCAGAGCATACAAGGCAAACATCAATCCCGATGTTTCTATGCAGGTTCTCAATGAGAAATATGCCGACTTCGGTATGAAGGGAGTTCTTTCCATTATGTGGATAGACGGCAGACCCGTAAATCCCGAGGCATACGTTACTGTAAGCTGCCCTGCATAATTCGGAGGTGACGATATGCTTGTTAAGGCTAATGTAAGCTTTGCCGGCATAGTCACAATGAAAAAGGGTGAGGTGAGAGATCTTCCGGCAAAGGATCTCTCAGATCTCCTTTCCTGCGGCTATGTAAGCGAAGTGAAAGGCAAGGTGATATCCGATGAAGGTGAGCGAGATACCACTCGAAAGCGTAAAGCAGAGCCTGCGAATTGATTATGATTATGACAATGAAATACTTCTTGAAATTATGGATAATGCAAAAGGGTATCTTGTTTCGCAGACGGGGCTTACTGCCGAGGAGATAGACGCTATTCCCGAAATGGTATATGCATTTAAATGCCTTTGCGGAAGTATGTACAATAATCGGGAAATGTCTGCGGAAAACATCAAGCCAAATCCTACGGCAGAGGGCATTATCGCTATGCACAGGAGGAATTACCTTTGAATATGAGCAGAATGAACAGCCGCATTACATTTCAGAAAAGAAATGACAATGACGAATGGGAGAATTATCTTTCCTGCTATGCGTACATAAACGGCTTGAGCGGCAATGAATCTTTTGCGGCTAATGCAGGATATGAGGCGGCTTTGATCGTTACTGTTTCATGCCGCTTTCAGCTTGCTCTTATGCGGGTAACGCCTATGCAGTATAGGATTATTTCCGATGGCATTGTTTATGAGCTTCTTTCCCCGGGAGATGATATTCAATTCAGACATGAGGAGGTCATTTTTCGGGCTAAGCGAATTTATTCGGAGGACGATGGAAATTGAGCAGAGATGAAATTTTGCAGGCAGTAAAAGACTTAGGTCTGCGTCTTGAATGGCACAGCTACAGAGCTGTTCCGAGCGGTCACAGATTTGCTGTATGGAATATTCCGAATAAGAACTTTGACGGGGCGGACGAAATGGCTTTTCAGAGACATTTCCCGCTTACCGTCACTTTTTTCTATCGGGAAAAGAAGGATGAAAAGGATTTTCTGCTTGAAAGTCAGTTTGAGAATGCTGTGAGAGCGGTCGGGACGTTCTCCTGCTCAAGTGATTATGACGAGCAGAATGATCTTTTTTACACGCAGTACAATTTCAATTTAAGTGAATTTATGGAGGAATGATCAAATGACAGATATTTTTGATAAGTGCTATTATGGCTCCGGTAGTTTTTACTCTGATAACTATGACAAGAGTACATTCCCTATGCCTGCTGATCCTAAGAATATCACACAGGAGGAGAAGGACGCTCTTGTTCAGTTTATTGCTAAGAGACTGAATAAGGAATATCAGATCGGATATATCAAGGACGGATATAAGCTGAGTATTGCTACAAAAAAGCTGCAGGACCAGTCCGACCTTGGCGAGATCAAGACGAATGTAATAACAGAGGAAACAGGCTCTGTTACCATTTCGTTGTATAACGCAAATGCCGAGACCATCTCCAAGCAGTATCCCACAGCTAAAAACTGTAAGGTTGACGGTTTCAGCATTACCACAATAGGCGGTCTCGGGGACATTGACGAAACTCCTCATGTGCTTATCTTTAAGCACAATGATAACGCTTTCGGCGATACTATTGTTATCTGCATCGGCAAGAATACATCAGGCTTTGATATGGTATTCAAGCAGGACGCTGTTACTCCTTTCCCCTGTACATATGATCTTGATTCTCTCAACGACAAGGGCAGACTTGTTATGTCTATCGACTGCCCCAAGGGCACCGACTGGGACACTCTTGCTAAAGCAAGTGAGGTTTCTGCTGCTTCCGAGACAGGATCCGAAGAAATTGCCGCTCCTGAGGACGCAACTGAATAATGTTCAGCGTATCGCCGTTTAAAAAGCCTGTGTTTATGCTCCCTTGCCCTCCTCTCGGGGCGGTGAGGGCGCATATTTGCAGGAAGATAACGTTTGACAGGGTCATTATGCTGTCGGGAGAAGCTGTCGGCTCTGCCGAGGATATAAGGGGAGTCATTTCGGAGATCGCTCCCGAGGCTGATTTTCATATAATGGGCATTACGGGAGCAAGCCTGTTTATAAGGAAATATCGTGAAGCGGTTGAGAAATACTGCGAGGATAATATTGATATTTTCGGACTGCCGCAGACG
Source organism: Oscillospiraceae bacterium (assembly GCA_018110855.1). GTDB lineage: Bacteria > Bacillota > Clostridia > Oscillospirales > Ruminococcaceae > Huintestinicola. The sequence continues at coordinate 2,751 of JAGBFZ010000351.1, read as the reverse complement.
TTTTGTATGGACTGCGGAGAAAAATGCAGGCTGCCTGTTATCACATATGGGGAAAGGCTTGTTCACGAGCATTCGGGGCTGAGCTTTTCGGAAATTTCAGAGCTTGATGTACTTGATTACCGTATGCTCCTTGCGGACGCTGTTAAATTCAAGGTGCTGAACAGGTCGGACGGCAAGGGCAAGGAATTTCTTAACGAATGCTTTGATTTTATGCATAAAAAGTCAAATTTGTTTGATTGAGAGGTGAGTTTTATGGGTATGTGGGATTTACCTTCACAGCATTATGTTGGTGATACGGAGTTGCGGTTTAATCCGTATCATGACCCCGTAAATGGTAGATTTACAGATGGTTCAGGCGGAGTGTGGGGAGGCACACTTGTTGTTGAAAAGGGACAAAAAGGTAAAGGTGTTTATGTTATCAATCAGAGCAATATGAATGTTACTCCAAATCACCGATCACCTATAAAAACTGACCCTAATATTAAAATGGATTCAGTTATGCAGGGATTATATTCTCATAACATTGAATATAAAGAAGTTCAGCCTTTAAAAAATGTATTGACAACAGATGAAATATGTGCTAAACTTAGTGGTGGAGATATGACAAAAGGGTCTTGCTCCTCTCTTGTATTGGCTTTTATTGGAAACGAAATAGGATATGATGTTACAGATTATAGAGGTGGCGAGAGCCAAGACTTTTTTTCACGCAATCTTTATATAAGCAGCATTGTAAAAAATTCAGGTGGCATTGAATATAAAGATATGAATGCAATAAAGTCTACTATGAAAGAACTGAATGAAAATGTTGAAGAAGGCAAGCATTATTATTTGGCTGTTGGTCAGCATGCAGCAATAATAAGAAAAAATGGCAGTAAATTTGAGTATCTTGAAATGCAGTCAAGATACAGTGAAAAAAATACATTTCACGAATTGAATGAAAAGGTGCTTCATGACCGATTTGGTGCAAAACGTTCAAGAACAGTACACGGGTTTAAATTTGAGCAAGCAGGGTGGCTTATCGAAAGTGAAAAATTAGGGAAAAACAGCGACTTTAAAAAAATGCTTGGATATATTAACACTAATACAAACGAGCAGAAGAAAGGTGTGAGTGGATATGTTAAGTGATTTCTATAAAGAAACTGAAAAAAGCAAAATTTGGAGAGTTGATGACATAAACCAAATAGGTAAATTTCTATTCAGCTTCGATAAAAAAACAGTATATAATTTTTGGACTGATTATGAAAAGCTGACACCCGAACAAAAGCAGATTTTTGACAAAGAATTTCCCGCAATGGCAGAACTTAAATAATTATCTTTACCGCTCAGAAATGGGCGGTATTTTTATGCCCGAACGGAGGTGAGAGGGTGAGAATTGCAGATACTGCGGCGTATAAATACGCTTTAGCCTGCACCGATGAAAGCAATGACAAGGTCGGCAGATACATAAAAAAGCAGGCTGTGAAATGGCTTGAAATTGCTGACGGAAAGAGCAGCACCGCTTATGTGAGCGGCAAGGAATGGGGCAGGATAAAGGGCATTCTCACTCTTTTGATACACCCTGATACGGGCGAAAATATGCTCATTTCCCTTGAGCCTTATGCGCTATGGCTCATTATGGCGGTGTTCTGCACGCTTAGGAGAGACAACGGCAAAAGGCTTTATACAACGGCACTCCTTGAGATAGCCCGAAAGAATTTCAAGACCTTTACTTCTGCGGTCATATTCATAATCGCTATGCTCTGCGAGGCGAGATTTTCAAGGCTTTTCTCTGTTGCTCCCGACTACAAACTTTCTTCGGAGCTTCGGCTTGCGGTAAGGAAAATAATCAAGGTCTCTCCGCTCCTTGAGAAGCATTTCAAGGTAACAAGAGAGATGATAACCTGTTTTCTGACGGAAACCGAGTACACTCCCCTCGCTTATTCCAATGACAGAATGGACGGTAAGCTCGCAACTATTTTCCTTGCCGATGAAGCGGGTGCTCTGGACAGCTATCCCGTAGAAGCAATGCGATCATCTCAGATCACGCTTAAAAATAAGCTTGGTATTATCATAAGCACGCAGTACCCCAACGAAAACAACGTACTTATTGACGAGATAGACCTTGCCAAAAAGATACTTGACGGCATAAGCGATATGGACTGCGTTTTTGCGCTTCTGTATGAGCCTGATGACGAACTTATCAAGAGCTGGGAAACCGATGACAGAGTTATTTATCAGTCGAATCCCGTTGCGGTCACAAATCCCGAGATCTTCGAGGAAATAAAAAAGCTCCGTGCTATGGCTATTCTCTACGAAAACAAGCGGGAGAATTTCCTTTGCAAGCATTGCAACATTATGTACAAGGGCGTTGGCTCGGAAGGGTATGTTAACATTGACGATGTGAGGGAATGCGTTTTTGAACACCCTGCGGATTGGTGGAATGGCAGGACTGTTTATCTCGGTGTTGACCTGTCTCAGACGGACGATAATACGGCTGTTGCAATGGTGACTTATGACGATGACGGGCTTATTCATGCGGCTGTTTTCGGCTTTATTCCCGAAGAAAGAGTTGACGAAAAGAGCGACAGAGAGAAGATAGATTACAAGCGATGTATTCGTGAAGGCTGCTGCTTTGCCTGCGGTGATGAGGTCATTGATTATAGCTTTGTGGAAGAGTTTATTCTCGGCATTGAGGAGAAATTCGGCGTATTTGTTGCGGAGGCGGGATTTGACAGGTACAATGCCATTTCCACCGTTCAGAAACTTGAGTCG
>JAGBFZ010000350.1 GCA_018110855.1 Oscillospiraceae bacterium | reverse complement strand
CCATTACTGCCTATCTCCATATACTCATCTGAACAGATATAATCTGTGCCGCTGCGGTTTTTAAAATACACTGTGGTATGGTTTTTGGACTGCACAGCATTCCCCGATTCAACAGAACCGTCCATAAGAACAAAACTATCCTCTGTTGTATAAAGGAACTGCTTTATTTCAGGTCTGTCACCGCTGAGATCGGTGATCTGCATATATTTTTTATCAGGGAAGGATACAACAGCTACACCTCTGTCATAGAAATAAATATCCGCATAATCAAGATATTTATCCGGTACCGTATCAAGAGTCTCCTTATCCTGAGGCTTTGAATGTTCCACAACAGTACCCTTTTCGGCAAGGGCAATATCCATAAGCGCCATTGCAAGCATCTGATTTTCCGAGCTGCTGCCGCCTGCGGACAGCACCGAAATGCTTATTTCCTCATCGGGAGCAACCAAAAGCATAGCGTGCTGATTCTGAATATCTCCGCCCTTGCTGATAACCTGAACACCTGCATTTTCATAATCCTCATAGCTTACAAAATCCCAGCCAAGACCGTAGCTGCCCTCATATTCATCTGTAACAGCTGTTTTTGACATTTCCTGCTTGGAATTATCGGAAAGAAGGGTTGTATCCCCTTTGAAAAACGCACTGCCGAAACGTGTCAGCTCCTCCGCTGTAGAGAGAATTCCGCCTGAACCGATGTCCATACAGTAATCCTGCGCTATAGGGATATTGCCGTTTATAAAGGTATCCGTCATTTCTTCTGTACGGAAAGCATTCCACGGCGTACCTGTCTGCTGCATATCCAGAGGCTTGCAGATATTTTCTTCAACATAATCTGTAAAGCTCATTCCCGATACATTTTCCGTGATAAGCTCCAGTAATTCAAAACCGTCATTGCAGTATGCGCTGAAATCGCCCGGGTCTGCCTTTAAACGTTGCGTTTTAAGCTCACTGAGCAGAATATCATAAGGTGTTCTATCTCTGTCATTGAAAAGCATAAAATCGCCCTGTGTAGTACCCATAAGCCCCGATGTGTGATCCATAAGCATACGTACCGTTATATCCTTATACCGAGGATCAGCCATATAAAAATCAGGGAGATATTCTGTTACGGGAGCGTCAATATTGATCTTTCCCTGTTCGGAAAGCTGCATTACCGCAGTTGTAACGAACATCTTGCTGACCGAACCGATACCTATCAGAGTATCATCTGTTTCATATTCCTTATTTATGTAAGACTGTTCCTCCGCCGCCAGTGCCGGAATTGCAGCTGTCAGAGTAAGCAGTACGGCAGCCGTTACAGGAAGTATTCTGTATTTTTTCATCTTGATCCTCCTTATTCGGTCATAAGCTCATAAACTGAGATAGTCTTTATCTTTCTTGCACCGATAAATGCACACACAAAGCAGAATATCAGCATTATAATATCCAACAGAATGACTTTCGGCATATCAACTCTTACATAGCCGATAAAGCTTGTAAGCAGCCCTGTCACTGAAATACCGACAGCTGTTCCGATTATCACTGAAATTGCCGCAGAAGGCACTATACGGAAAGCAAGACGGAACATAATCTCACGGGAGGTATAGCCAAGTCCCTTCATTATGCCGAATTCCCTGCGTCCGCGACGAATTACGGATTTCATAAGAATAAAGAGTATCACCATTACTACCGCTGCGGAAAGTGCCATAAATATTCCTGTAGCAATACATATCGCTGCAACAACACCTGTTAGCTGAGTTTCAATGATCTCCTTTGTATTTGTGATCGCACTTATCATAAAGCCGCTGCTGCTGCCTGAGATAACTGTATCTCCCGACTTAATCGAATACTCTATATGAGTAACACCGTAATTTGCCATAAGCTCGGCGATCTGCTTTTCCGCTTCTGCACGGATACGCTCCTCATAAGTACCGCTGACGCTGTTGTCAGCCGCATCGGAAAGGCTTCTGCCGTATTTTTCGGTAAGCTCACTTCTGAAAGCATCAATATCCGTACCTTCCTTAAGATAAAGCTCTATGGTATCATTTCGGTAAGTAGGGATAAGCCGCCTGATACCGTCCTCTGTGATATATAGATTTACTCCTGCGTTCACACACGAGGTTACAAATCCGCAGACCATATAGCTTTTTTTCACATTGAGATATTCAAGTGTAAGACTGTCACCTATACTTACGCCCTTTATTTCGGCTAACTGATTTGTGATCATGATCTCATTAGTATGCTCGGGAAAACGTCCTTTTATGGGAAAAATAT